>DASZMW010000061.1:0-34682 GCA_035551735.1 Humibacter sp.
AGCGCCGTGCGCGGCTGTTGGCGTGGCCGCACGGTGCGGTGCCGCCCGGGCGAGACCTCGGTGAGTTCGTGACAGGACGACGAGGGGGTGCGGAGCGTGCCGTGCCCGACGGCATCCGCTCGGTCATCGCCGCGACGGCAGTCACCGACGTGATCGATCGGCGGCCTGAAGGACTCGGCGCACGCATCGCCGAGCGTGGCGCGTCGCTGTCCGGTGGTGAGGCCCAGCGTGTGGCGCTTGCGAGGCTGCTGCTCGAGCGACCGCCCGTGCTCGTGCTGCACGAGCCGACGTCGGCGCTGGATGCCGTGACCGAGTCGGCGATCGCCGCGGGCCTGCGTGAGGTGCGCAGGGGTCTGACGACGGTGCTGGTCACCACGAGCGCGGCGCTGCTGACCGGTTGCGACGCAGTCACTGTGATCGACGGCACCGTGGTCGGCAGCGCGTCGCCAGGCGGGCTCGCCGACTCCGACGTCTATCGGGAGTTGGTGGAGCGGTGAGGGAGCTTGACACGACCCCTGCTCGACCGCGCCGGGCGGGCGCGTTGCTCTGGCGCACTGTGCGAAGGCATCCGATCGTGCTGGCCGCGTGCATCTTGTCGTTGATTGTGGACGCGCTCTGCGGGTTGCTCGTGCCGATCGGTATCGGCGTCGCCATCGACGTGATTGCAGGCAAGCGCCCGGTCGAAGCGCTTGCCCTGGCCATCGGGATGCTCGTGGTCGCAGCCATCGTGGCCGGCGTGACCGCGACGACATCCGCTTCTCTCACGGCCCGGGTTACGGAGCCGGCGGTGGCCGCGCTGCGGGAGAGCGCCCTCGAATCGGTGCTGGGTGCTGACGCGGCGACGGTCGAGGGTGCGGGGTCGGGAGACGTCGTCACCCGGCTGACGGCGGACGTCGAGCGGCTGTCGGAGGCGGCATCCGGAGCGCTCGCCGCGTTCATCGCGGGAGCCCTCGCCATCGGCGCGACCATCGTGGGACTCGCCGCGCTGGACTGGCGCTTCGCGGTCGCAGGGTTGCTGGCGGTTCCGATCCAGCTCGGAACACTGCGCTGGTACCTGCGTCGCTCGGGTCCGGTCTACCGGGAGGGACGCGTTGCCGAGAGCGAGCGCACACAGCTCATCCTCGACGCCGTACGCGACGCCGCGGCGATCCGCGCGCTGCGACTGGAGGTGCGCTCGCTCGATGAGGTCGGGGAGGCATCCAGGCGTGCGGTCGGACTGGAGGGCGCGGCCGTTCGGCTCTCGACAAGGTTCTTCGGCCGGCTCAATCTCGCCGAGTTCATCGGCCTCGCCGCTATCTCAATCGTGGGATTCGCGCTGGTCGGCTGGGGCGACGCGACCATTGGCGCGGCGACGACCGCTGCCCTGTTCTTCGTGCGACTCTTCGATCCGATCAACACGGTTCTCGGCCTGTTCGACACGATCCAACAGGCCGGCGCGAGCCTCACCCGTTTGGCGGGACTCGTTGGTGAGTCTGGTGCACGGGATACGGATGCGCGGCCCGCGGCCGGCGATCCTCGGCGATCCCCGGCGATGGGCGCTCGGCGCGATTCGCGCGGTACGTTCGACGCCGGTGTTTCTGCCGGTGCCGCCGCCGGTGCAGGTGCCGGCATCGGGGTCGGCATTCGGTTGCGCGGCCTGTCCGTCTCCCTTCCAGGCAGGGGCGAGGTGCTCCACCATCTCGACCTCGACGTGCTGCCGGGCGAACGGGTCGCGATCGTCGGTGCCAGCGGCGCAGGGAAGACGACGTTGGTGCGCACCATCGCAGGGCTCATCGCGCCCAGGAGCGGAAGCGTGGAATTCGCGGACGAGTCGGGCCACCTCGTCGGCGACGTCGACGCGATCCTGCTCGAGCAGCACACGCACGTGTTCACAGGGACGCTCGCCGACGACCTCAGGTTGGTCGCGCCCGACGCCGACGATGCGGAGTTGCTGGGGGCGACGCGAGCTGCCGGCATCCGCCTTGGCTCGGGCGCATTCGCCGAGGGGCTTGCCTCCGCTGTCGGATCAGGGGCCTCGCTCACGCCGGCGGATGCCCAGCACATCGCCCTTGCCCGCCTCGTTCTGGCTTCTCCGCGGCTCGCGATCCTCGACGAGGCGAGCGCCGACGCGGGCAGTGCTGCCGCACGTCGGCTCGAAGCGGCGATGGATCGGGTGCTCCCCGGCCGCACCTCGATCGTCGTGGCGCACCGTCTCGGCCAGGCCGCGGTCGCCGACCGGGTCGTCGTGATGGATCACGGACGGGTTGTCGCGTGCGCACCGCACGAGCGCCTGTTGGCAGAAGTGCTGGCATACAGGCGGCTGTGGGATGCGTGGCGGGCGGTGAGCCCCGGTTCTGTCGTGAGCGGTCTTCGCGGCGCCGAGCCCGCGACGAGGTAGACGCTGTCAGGGGAGCGTCGGAACGCCGAAGGATGCCGCGCAGGCAGCGAGTCGCTCGTCGAACGTCGCGAGCGGGGATCCCGTCGCGATGGCCGCGTCGAGTACGCAGCAATCTGGGAGCTTCAGCGCACTCTCGGCCCTGAGCTGCGCGAGCCGTAGTGCGCCTCCGTTGCCAGGCGCCCACTCGCGGATGTGCAGGCGGTCGAGGTGCTGCAGGGCGAGGGCCTCGTGCCCGACGCGAATCGGCCCTACGAGGATTTCGGTCAGCGTAAGGGTGTGGACGAGAAAATCGTCATCGAGGTGGCCGCGGAACAGCGCCGTCGCTCGTTGATGGTGCGCGTCGCGAGAGTCGAAATGGGCGATGACGATGCTCGCGTCGAGAACGATCATGCCGGCCAATCGTCGCGCAGATGTTCGAGGTAGCCAGGGCCGTACGCGACTTCGAGGCTGCCCGCGGTGAAGTCGATCGCTGCGAGTCTCTCGCGGCGTTGCCCGTCATGTTCCGATTGCAAGGCATCCGCTCCCAGCTCGAGCAATCGAGAGACTCGCTCGGCACGGGGAACGTCGGGCCAGGCCAGTTCCGCGATCGTCAGAGCGCGCTCGACCTCGGGCGTCTCCGTGACCTGGAATCGTGGTCGAGTGGTCGGCATGAGGCAAGTGTACCACCTCGATCCACAGTGCAACACCTACGATGGCATAAGGCCGCGCACTAGCGTGGCATCGTGACCTTCGACGTGGATGCCCTGCTCGGCGGCGCGCGCGGTCGCCGCGTGTGCATCGAGGTCGCGTTCATGCTGACGGGATCGTCGTCGCCGTTGCGCGCTGCGTTGTTCTGGGCCGCTTACTACTTCGGCGGCGAGACGCAGGCACTGATCTCCTCGTCGAGCGGCGCCTCCGGCGAGCCCGTGGCCGAGCCTGCGCCGACAGCTGGCGAGATCGCGGAGCTGATCACCGCGGTTCCGGTGGGCGAGGATGCAATGCCACGTGGCGAATTCGCAGCCGCCATCGACTACGCCTTGTCTACGTTGGTCGATCGCGCGATGTATTGGCAGCCGCCGGACGGCACGGACGCGATTGCGGCGACGTCCGAGGTGCGGGGCTCACTCGTGGGAGTCGCGGAGAAGGTGCTGGGTTCGCCGGATGCGGCGTGGTGGCAGGAGCCGGTCGACTACACGGCGCAGTGGTCCGTCGTCTTCGACGGCGTGCCGCAGCGGCTTCCCTTTCTCCCTGCGGCCGAGCGCCTCTCCGACTGGCGGGCGGCGACCCTCGACGATGAGGAGCGGGCTGCGCGGGATCGTCCGGTCGACCCGCACGCATCCTGGTCCGGAACCTGGTGGTCGACGCCGTCGCGGAGCCTCATGAACACGACGAGAGCGTTCGGTGCGACCGGCCCGATCGGACTCCGACTCGTTGAGGACCGCGGCGGGTGGAGCCGCGCGACGGCGACGCGAGTGGTCGTGCCCGAGGGCGCAGCGGTCTACGAGATCGATGGAGCGGACGCGTGGGTCGAGCTGTGTCGCAGGCATCCGCTCGACGTCACGGCGTCGCGACGTCACGACTGGTTCGGCGCGACGGGACGTGATGGTCGCTGGGTGATTCCGGACTGGAGCGCCGTCGCGCGGGAGTGGGATGCCGTGCACCTCACCGCCGCTGCGTACCTGGGTGCTGCCGGCCGGGCGCTACCGGTGTCGGATGATGTCGCGAGCGTGATCGCGGGCTGGGATCCCGACCAGACGTATTGGCTGTGCGACGTGCAGCAGGAGACATCCGGCATCGAGGCGTGGACCGAGGTCGAGGATGGCGAGTGGCGTCGTCCACAGGTCGGGTGAACGGCGATCCATGAACATCCCGTGGCCGGATGGCAGGGGCCGCAACGGGCATCCGTAAGATCAACCCATGGCGGTGCGCACACCGGATCCGGATCCGGAGAACTCGGGGCCTCTCGATGAGGGATCTTTCGTCGACGGATCCTTCGACGACGGTACGCTGCCCGGCGTCGGGCCAGGCTGGCTGAGCGACATCGAACTGGAGCAGATCAGGCACCGACTGCCGATCCTCTACGTCGAGGCGGTGCCCGTGCGCGTCGACGGACTCGGGCAGGTGATCGAGGTCGGTCTGTTGCTGCGCGCGAATGCCATGGGCGAGATGACGCGCACGGTCGTCTCCGGTCGCGTGATGTACGGCGAGAGCCTGCGCGACGCACTGTTCCGGCACCTGGAGAAAGACCTCGGGCCGATGGCCTTTCCGCAACTCCCTGCGAGCCCGGTGCCGTTCATGGTGGCCGAGTACTTCCCGATTCCGGGCGTCTCGCAGTACTCGGATGACCGTCAGCACGCGGTCTCGCTCGCCTATGTGGTGCCCGTCACCGGCACGACGGAGCCACGACAGGATGCCCTCGAGCTCACCTGGCTGTCGCCCGCTGAGGCGTGCTCATCGCAGGTCGCCGCGGAGCTGGAGGGTGGCCGCGGCGCGCTCGTGAAGGCCGCGCTGGCCGCGGTGGGCGTGCTGCCGTAGGTCGGCCGCACGGGCTATTGGGCGTCCCGCACCATGCGCAGTTCGTGCGCGGGCTCGCCGCCGAACGACTCGACCTTGGCAGTCCCGTCGAGTGCGAAGCCGTTGCGACGATAGAACGCCTGCGCGCGGGGGTTGTCGGCGAGCACCCAGAGGTAGGCGGCGGACGTGCCGAGCGCGGCATCCAGCACCCGTTGGCCGGCGCCCGTGCCGTAGTGGTCGCGCAGAACGTAGATCCCCGTGAGCTCGAGGGGTGCAGGACCGTCGACCTCGCGCGACGGGCCGGCGGATGCCCACCCCACGATTCGCCCGCCGGATTCGGCGACCCACACCTCGGTGCCGCCCGCGATGATGCGTTCCCAGCGCGCGGCCCGCGTGCCGACATCCAGGCTCTCCAGCAGGTACGGCGAGAACACGCCGACGTACGCTTCGCGCCACGATCGCACGTGAACTCTGGCGATGCCGCGCGCGTCGGCGGTCGTCGCCCGACGCACGGTCAGGGGTCCTTGCTGCTCGCCCACACCGAGACGATAACAAGCAGCGACATCAGGGGTCCGTGGTTAAGCTGTTGCGATCGCGCCGTCGGGGCGTCGCACATCGGCGTTCGCATCGCAAGCAGAACGCATCGTGGAGGGGAGCCGCGTGAAGCCGCTGACCGAGGATGACATCCGTTCGTCGTTCGTGAACGCCACTGATGAACAGTTGGCGCGGTTGCCCATTCCGGGCATCCACGAGACCCTCTGGAGCGAACGCGAGTTCCTCGGCTGGCGCGACCCGCAGGCATCCCGCCTCGGATACATCGTGCACTGGATGGATGGTCGCCCGACCGGCATTCTCGTGCGTGCGGCGAGCGGAGGCCTGCGGCCCGGCATCGCCGCGATGTGCTCGTTCTGCCATTCGTCGCAGCCGGCGACCCAGGTGCGCATGTTCAGCGCGCCGCGGGCGGGCGAGGCCGGTCGCAACGGCAACACGATCGGTTCGTACATCTGCGACGACCTCGCGTGCTCGCTGCTCATCCGCATCACGCCGCAGCACGTGCAGTCGTCCGAGCGCCTTGCAGAGCGCGGCGCAGCCCTGCTCACCAGGGTGCAGAACTTCACCGCGACCGTCATGAAGACGGCGTAGGTCGTGTCGCGTTCGATTGCAGCACGTTTTCAGGACAGACAACGAGCCGAGCGCACTACGTCGATGCCGGGCCGGATGTCCTGAAAACGTGTTGGATGCCATTCGCTACTAGCGTTGAGCGTGTGAACACTCCCGTCGATGCCACCGCCACGTCAGCCTGGGCCGAGCTCGAGGCCCACCATTCCTCTTTCGCTCCCGATCTGCGCGGATGGTTCGCCGCCGACGCGGGTCGCGTGGAGCGCCTGAGCTTTCCGCTCGCCGATCTGCACGTCGATCTCTCCAAGAACCTGGTCACCGACGAGATCCTCGCCTCCCTCGTGCGCCTTGCCGAGCAGGTGGGCGTCGCGGAGCGCTTCACCGAGATGCTCGACGGCGTGCACATCAACACCTCAGAGGACCGCGCCGTGCTGCACACCGCACTGCGCAGGCCGGGGGATGCCTCACCCGAGCTCGTCGTCGACGGCCAGCAGGTGGACCACGACGTGCAGGCGGTCCTCGACCGCATCGCGGCGTTCGCCGACCGGGTGCGGTCCGGCGAGTGGACGGGCATCACGGGCAAGAAGGTCGCCACCGTCGTCAACATCGGCATCGGCGGCTCCGACCTCGGACCGGTCATGGTCTACGAGGCGCTGAAGCCCTACGCGGATGCCGGACTCGAGGCCCGCTTCATCTCCAACATCGATCCAACCGATCTCGCCCAGAAGACGGCCGGTCTCGACCCCGAGACCACGCTCTTCATCGTCGCCTCCAAGACGTTCACCACGCTCGAGACGCTGACCAACGCGCGACTGGCGCGGGATTGGCTGTGGGACGGGTTGAAGGCATCCGGCGCCATCGGCGATGACGACCAAAGCAAGCAGGATGCCGTCGCCCACCACTTCATCGCCGTCTCGACCGCGCTCGATAAGGTCGCCGCGTTCGGTATCGACACCGACAACGCATTCGGGTTCTGGGACTGGGTCGGTGGCCGCTACTCGGTTGACTCCGCCATCGGTACGTCGCTGGCGATCGTGCTCGGACCGCAGAGCTTCACGGACTTTCTCACCGGATTCCACGCCGTCGACGAGCACGTGCGCACGACGCCGCTCGCGCAAAACGTGCCGGTGCTGATGGGGCTGCTCAACGTCTGGTACTCGAATCTGCTCGGTGCGCAGTCGCACGCCGTGCTGCCCTACGCGCAGCTGCTTCACCGCTTTCCCGCCTATCTGCAGCAGCTCACCATGGAGTCGAACGGCAAGTCGGTGCGCTGGGACGGCTCTCCCGTCACGACGACGACCGGCGAGATCTTCTGGGGCGAGCCGGGAACGAACGGCCAGCATGCGTTCTACCAACTCATCCACCAGGGCACCCGCCTCATTCCGGCGGACTTCATCGGGTTCGCCAACCCGGCGTATCCGCTGAAGGACGGCGAGCAGGACGTGCACGGCTTGTTCTTCGCGAACTTCCTCGCGCAGACCAAGGCGCTGGCGTTCGGCAAGACCGCCGAGGAGGTCGAGGCGGAGGGCACGACCGGAACGCTCGTGGCCGCGCGCACGTTCGCGGGGAACCGGCCGACGACATCCATCATCGCGACCTCGCTCACGCCGAAGGTGCTCGGCGAGCTCATCGCGCTGTACGAGCACATCACGTTCACGCAGGGCACCGTCTGGGGCATCAACTCGTTCGACCAGTGGGGCGTCGAGCTCGGCAAGCAACTGGCGCAGCAGATCGCGCCCGCGATCGACGGTGACGAGTCGGCGACCCAGGCACAGGATGCCTCCACCCGCGCCCTCCTGGACTACTACCACAGCCACCGCGCCTGAGGCTCGCGCCGGAGGCTCGCGCCGGAGGCTCAGGCCCGGCCCGGCGGCCCGACGTAACCCGCCGGGCGGCCCGGCTCGGCGCAATGACGCGAGCACGTCCGTGGCCCGCGCCCTACCGTGGGAGGCATGGCTGAGGAGAACAACGGCAGGGTCTGGTTCATCACGGGAACATCGCGCGGCTTCGGGCGCGCGTGGGCGGAGGCTGCGCTCGAGCGCGGCGATCGGGTCGCGGCGACGGCGCGCAACGCGGCATCCCTCGACGGGCTCGTCGAGAAGTACGGGGATCGCGTGCTCCCGCTGCAGCTCGATGTGGATGACCGCGAGGCGGACTTCGCCGCGGTGCGCGCCGCCCACGACACGTTCGGACGACTCGACATCGTCATCAACAACGCGGGCTACGGCCACTTCGGGTTCGTCGAAGAGGTGACCGAAGAGGAGGCTCGAGCCCAGCTCGACACCAACCTGTTCGGCGCACTCTGGGTCACGCAGGCCGCACTGCCGTTCCTGCGTGAGCAGGGCAGTGGCCACATCCTCCAGGTGTCGTCGATCGGCGGCATCTCGGCATTCCCGCTCGTCGGTGTCTACAACGCGTCGAAGTGGGCGCTCGAAGGATTCAGCCAGGCGCTCGCGCAGGAGGTTGCGTCGTTCGGCATCAAAGTCACGATCGTCGAGCCGGCCGCATATTCCACCGACTGGTCGGGTTCGTCGTCGAAGCACTCGGCGGAACTGCCGGCGTATGCCGACGTGCATCGCGCCGTGGAGGAGGGGCGCAAGCAGCGCAACTCGAACCCGGGGGATGCCGCAGCAACGGCCGCGGCGATCCTCAAGATCGTCGACGCGCCCGAGCCGCCACTGCGAGCGTTCCTTGGCAAGGTTCCGCTGGGGATCGCGAAGGCCGACTACGCCTCACGCATCGCGACGTGGGAGGAATGGCAGCCGGTCGCCGAGCGCGCCCAGGGCTGACGCCCGCGCCGGCACCCGTCGGTCTCGTGTTCGCACCCAGTTTTGGCAATCGCAGCCACTAATACTGGCTGCGATTGCCCAATTTGGCTGCCAACGTGGCCGGCTTGGTCGTGCGAATGTGGCCGACCCGGCGTCAGCCTTGCGCGCGTCGGCTTCCGCGACCTCGGGCCGTGCCCGAGCTCGGACGAACCACGTCGCCGACGCGAATCGGACGACCGCTGCTGCGACCGCCCTGGCCGCGGTTCTGACCACCGTTGCCCTGACCACCGTTGCCCTGACCACTGCGGCCGGCGGATGCACCGCGGCCGTTGCCGGTCTCGCCCTGCGACCCGCGGTTCTGCGAATTGCGGCCCTGGCTCTGTGTGCCCTGGCCCTGCGAGTCCCGGCGCTGGCCGTCGCGACCCTGGCCGTCGCGACCCTGGCCGTCGCGGCCCTGTGGGCTTCGACCTTCTGTGCTGCGACCCTGCGCATCCCGTGTCTGGGCGCTGCGACCGCGCGACCCGCGACCGCCGCCGTTCGCGCCGGCCCCGCGCTCGGAGCGTGCACCGTCGCCTGAGCGATCCCGCCGTGCGCCCTGGCTGCCGCGTGAGCCGCCCGGGGATCCGCCTTGCGAGCGGCGTCCGCCGCCGTTGTTGCCGGCCTCGCGGGGTGCGGGCTTGACATACGCCGCCACCTCGCCGACCAGCGTGGTCACCTCCGAGGAGGACGCCGTGACAGGCACGGGAGTGACTGTGATGGCCGCCTTGCGCAAGACGTCGCGGAGGTCGCGGCGCTGTTCCGGCAGCGAGATCGTCACGACGTCACCGGTCGCACCGGCGCGAGCCGTGCGTCCCGAGCGGTGCAGGTACGCCTTGTGCTCCGTCGGCGGGTCAACGTGCACCACGAGCTCGACGTCGTCGATGTGCACGCCGCGGGCTGCGACATCCGTTGCCACCATCACGCGCACGCCGCCGCTGCCGAAGGCGGCGAGGTTGCGGTCACGCTGCGGCTGCGACAGGTTGCCGTGCAGGTCCACGGCCGGAATTCCGGAATCCGTGAGCTTCTTGGCCAGGCGCTTGGCGTGGTGCTTCGTGCGCATGAACAGGATGCTCCGCCCCTTTCCGGAGGCGAGCGCCTGCACCAGGTCGTTCTTGCCGTCGACCGAGTCGACCTCGAACACGTGGTGCGTCATGCGGTCAACGTGGCTGGTCTCGTCGTCGACGGAGTGCAGCACCGGGGAGTGCAGGAATCGCTTCACGATCTTGTCCACGCCGTTGTCGAGCGTGGCGGAGAACAGCAGACGCTGTCCGTCCACAGGAGTCTTCTCGAGGATGCGCGTGACGACCGGCAGGAACCCGAGGTCGGCCATGTGGTCGGCCTCGTCGAGCACCGTGATCTCCACGGCGTCGAGGGAGACCAGACGCTGCTTCATGAGGTCTTCGAGTCGGCCGGGGCAGGCGACGAGGATGTCGACGCCGGCGTTCAGGGCATCGACCTGACGCTTCTGGCTGACACCGCCGAAGATGGTCGTCGTGGTCAGCTGGTAGGCGGCTGCGAGCGGCTCGAGCACCGCGGCGATCTGCGTCGCGAGCTCACGGGTGGGGGCGAGCACCAGGGCGAGCGGATGCCCGGCCCTGCGTCGTCCGCCGGAGAGCCCGGTGCCCAGGCGCGCCGCGATGGGCAGCGCGAAGGCGATGGTCTTGCCGGAGCCGGTCTTGCCGCGGCCGAGCACGTCGCGTCCGGCAAGCGTGTCGGGAAGCGTGTCGGCCTGAATGGGGAACGCCTCGAGCTTGCCGTCTGCGGCGAGCAAGGAGACGAGCGGCGCAGGTACGCCGAGGGTGGAGAACGAAGTCATAGGGGTGCCTTTCGAGGCAGGATGCCGTCGCATGCGCGACGGAACAGTGGTGTCGGAACAATGGCGAAGGCCCCAGTGGGAGCATCCGTTCGCCGTGAGAAAGAATCGTGTGCGGCGGCCCTTGGCGGGCGGCGACGCGAGGTGATGCGCTCTGACGACGCAGGCGGATCCCGACGACGGGACCGCAAGATGATCAACGATAACAGGCCACCCTGAGTTCTTCGCTCAGGTGCGGTGCGGGGCGCGCCGACTAAACTCGTTTGTCCTGACTTCGAACGGGGGGCCGCGTGCACGATTCGGAACTCGACCGTGAGCGCAACGTCGTCGACGACCTCTACGCGTTGCTCGACGGTCTGCGCGAAGACACCGTGCAACGACTCGCCTCGGTGCGCAGACAGACCGCTGGTGGCACGCATCAGGCACGCAGCGAACGGGACGCTTACGCCCGTCTCTACGAAGACCGCATCCTGCAGCTGCGTGACGTCGAGCCCCGGCTCGTGTTCGGCAGGCTGCAGCTCGACGACGCGGAGGCTGCTGCCTCCGCCGACCCGCTGCGCGACCCGCGTCTGCGCTACGTGGGGCGTACCGGACTGCGCGACGAGGACGAGCACACCGTGCTGCTCGACTGGCGTGCGCCGCAGGCCAGCGCCTTCTACCAGGCGACGGCGGCGAATCCGCTCGGCGTCGCAGCCAGACGACGACTCACGATGCGAGACAGGGAGGTGTTGCGCGTCGACGACGAGGTGTTCGACGCAGGCTTGCTCGCCGAAGCGGGGAAGCGGCCGGACGAGGTCTCGGGCGACGCGGCCCTGATGGCAGCGCTGGTGGCGCAGCGCACCGGGCGCATGAACGACATCGTCGCAACGATTCAGGCCGAGCAGGATGCCATCATCCGCAGCGAACTCCGCGACGCCCTCGTCGTGCAGGGCGGCCCCGGCACGGGCAAGACCGCCGTCGCGCTGCACCGTGCCGCCTACCTGTTGTACGCGCACCGGCAGAAACTGCAGACCTCCGGCGTGCTCGTGGTCGGTCCCACCAGGGCCTTCCTCACGTACATCGAGGAGGTGCTGCCGTCACTCGGTGAGACCGGTGTGGTCATGCAGAGCCTGGGTGAGCTGTTCCCTGGGGCCTCCGCCGACTCAGACGATCCCCCCGCGACCGCACGGCTCAAGGGCTCCAAGCAGATGACGGGGTTGCTGCGCGCCGCTGTCGATTCCCGTCAGAAGGTGCCGGCCGAGGCATCCGTCGTGCAGATCGACAACGAGCGACTGGTCGTCGAACCCTCTCTGGTCGCGGATGCCCTGCGCAGTGCCCAACGCACCGGCAAGCCCCACAACGCCGCGCGTATCACCTTCGTGAAGCACGCCCTCTCGGCGCTCACCGCACAGCTCGCCGACCAGCTGCGCTCCCGAGGCGGCACGCTCGACGACGAAGACCTCGCCGTGCTGCGCGAGGATGTGCGCACCAGCTACGACGTGCGCGTGCTTCTCAACACGGCCTGGCTGCCGCTCACCCCTGAGAAGCTCATCGCCGATCTGTACGCGCGACCTCAGTGGCTCGCCGAGCTCACGCCGCGCTGGAGCGAGGAGAAGCGCGAGCTGCTGCTGCGACCGCGCGATGCGGCGGTCACCATCAGCGACATCCCTCTGCTCGACGAGGCCGCCGAGCTCCTGGGGGAGCTGCCGGAGGCGCAGGATCAGGCATCCAAGCTGCATGCGAAGGAGCAGCGCAAGCGCGACCTGCGGATGGCTCGCTCGGCCATCGCCGACGCGGGCGCCGGGGCGTTCGTCACCGCTGCGCAGCTCGTCGACGAGTCGGTGTCACACGGCGACGGGCTGACGACGGCCGAGCGCGCGGCAGCCGACCGCACCTGGACCTACGGGCACGTCGTCGTCGACGAGGCGCAGGAACTCAGCCCGATGCAGTGGCGGCTGCTCGTGCGACGCTGCCCCATGAAGTCGTTCACGATCGTCGGCGACATCGCCCAGTCGTCGTCAGCAAGCTCGACCCTCGCGGGTGGCGGACGCAGCTGGGCGGATGCCATCGGCCCGCTCTTCAAGGATCACTGGCGCCTCGAGCAGCTCACCGTCAACTACCGGACGCCGGCGCAGATCGCGCGCGAGGCGGAGACGCTGGCGCGCGCGGCAGGCCTGCCGATCACGCCGGCGCGTGCCGTACGGGAGGGCGAGTGGCCAGTGCGCGAGGTGAGTGTCGCCTCGACCGAGCCGTCCGGGCAGGTCGAGACGAGCGACGCGCTCGTCGCTGCGAGCATCGACGCGATCGAGTTCGACCGCGCGATCGACGACACCGGAACGCTCGCGATCATCGTCCCTGTCGCCCTTGCCGATGACGTGACGGATGCCGTCACGCACCGCTTCGGCTCGCAGGCGGGTCGCGGGGCGCCGGGCCTCGTCAAGCCGATCGTGGTGCTCACCGCACAGGACGCGAAGGGGCTGGAGTTCGACGCGGTCGTCATCGTGCATCCCGACGGGGTGGTCGCGGAATCGGAGCGCGGGGCATCCGCCCTCTACGTCGCGATGACGAGGCCGACGCAGCGCCTCACGATGGTGCGCCCGTAACCTCACCGCGCCGCCGATACCATTGCCGGGTGAAGATGCCGCTGCACCCCGACGACCCGATTCAGCAGGACTACGAGGTGCGTTTCGACTGGGGTCGTGACGGCCTGCGCGGCATCGCTCCGACCGCGGGCGTGATCGTCGTGATCGATGCCATCTCGTTCACCACGACTGTCGAGATGGGCGTGGCGCTTGGCTTGGAGGTGCAGCCCTTCGCGGGCCTGCGAGCCGAGGCCGAGGCGCTGGATGCCGCTGGCAGCTTCGGCGACGCCCGCCTGGCAGGCAAGCGGGGTGCCCCGGGCGTCTCGCTGTCGCCCTCGAGCATGACCGAGCAGAACGTCGCCGAGTTCGGCTCCCGTCGCGCCGTCGTCCCCTCGTTGAACGGCTCGCGGTTGACCGCGCTCGCCGCTACCTACGGCGTGCCCGTCATCGCTGCGAGCCTTCGCAACCGCACCGCCGTCGCGCGGTGGATTCTCGACTTTCAGACCCGCGTCGGCCACCGTGCGATGGTCGCCATCGTGGCAGCCGGCGAGGTGCGAACCGACGAGACCCTGCGTCTCGCAGTCGAGGACATGCTCACGGCCGGCGCCGTGATCGACGCCCTCGGCGCGGTCGGCGTCGACGCGTGCTCGCCCGAAGCGGCGGCGGCGTGCGCCGCCTACACGGGCTTGGCTCGGGGCATCCGTCACATGTTCACAGCGTCGGTGTCGGGCGGTGAACTCCTGAAGGACGATCAGCGCGAAGACATCGAGGTGGCGTTCCAGACGGATGTCTCCACCACCGTGCCCGTGCTCGTCGACGGCGTGTACGTCGACGCTCGCTGACCGTTCGGTGCCGGCGCGCGAGGCACCGGCACCGTGACCATCACGCTGTCGGGAGCGATGCCTTGCCCGACCAGTCGATCGACTCGAAGATGGCCTTGCCTGTGGCGTCGAAGCCGACGATCTCTCCCGTCACGGTGACGGCCACGGGTGCCTGGGAGAAGACGGTTCCGGTGTCACCGTTGGCGTCGGAGGCGTCCGCGAGGAACGTCGCCGCTCCCGTCGAGATGGTGTCGACGGCCCATCCGCTGCCGTCCCAATCCCCGACGGAGAAGTTGGGAGCTGTCACGAGCGTCCACTTCTGGTTCGAGAGCTGAAGGTCGGGGTAGTCGTCGATCAGCCCGAAGCTGCATCCGGCCGGTTGAAGGCTCGGCGTGCCGATGCACTCCGCCACCCACGCGTTCACGGCGTTGTCCGCGGCTTTCGCGCCGGCATCCGTGAGGCGGGCGGTCAGAGTGACGGCCTCGTTGCTGGCGGTGCCGGATGCCTTGATGCTGGTGACGGTGGTGCCGGCGTCTTCAGCGGTGTAGTCGTCGCTGCTCGCCATCGTCGCGTTGTAGCGGCCGGGTAGCACATCCAACACGGCGCTGCCGTTGTCGTCGATCGAGATCTGAGTTCCGTTCACGGCTACTCCAGCCTTGCTCGGACCCGCCACCGTCAGCTTTACGGTCGGGAGTGTCACGGGCTCGAGCGTCCACTTGGTGAAGAAGAGCAGCTCTTTGCCGTTGTCCTTCAGCTGGAATGTCTCGGTGTGCCGATCGCCAGCAAGCTTGTAACCGACGACAACCGTCGCCGCTCCGGGCTCCGTGCTGGAGGGTTTGATGGAGTACCCGGTGATGCGGTCTTTGGTTGCCGAGTAGGCCTTTTGCGTGACGAGAGGACTGCTGGTGTCGATGTTGCCGGTTTTCACCGCCTTCGCGACATCCCCCTTGACGAGCGCGTCCATGAACGGCTTCACCGCGGCCTGCGGCGTATGGGCCTTGGTTTCGATTGCGAACCAGACGCCCCCGGCGATGATCAGCGCGAGCAGAAGCGCCCCGCCGCTGATCAATGCCGCCGACAAGCCGATGCGTTTCTTCGGTGCGGGGCCGGATATCTGTGCGATGTCTGCAGCGGGCTGAACCGGAGCCGCATGCACCTGCGCCTGGAAAGGAGAAATCGGCTGGGGCGGCGTTGCGCCCGCCGCGGTGTTATCGGGCAGGCCCGGATCGGTCATCGATGACTCCGTGGGTGAAGGGACGGCGCGGATGCCCCGGGGCGCACCCGACCCGAAGCGAGCAAAGCCTAGCGGACAGATCGGTCTGCAGCCGACCACGAATCGGGCGCCTCTGCGCTGGCTGTTTCGTGCGAAGGAATGGCATCCGCTCGCGTGGTGTTTCGCACTGTGTTGCTGCATATGTCACGAAAGGATGCGCACCGTGAAGGCTGTTGTGAACGGAACCGTGCTCGCCGAGGCTCCGGTGGAAGACCTGATCAAGATCGAGGGCAACTGGTACTTCCCGCCGTCGAGCGTGAAGTCCGAGTTGCTCGAGAAGAGCCCCACTCCCTACACCTGCCCGTGGAAGGGCGAATGCCAGTACTTCACCGTCGATGTCGACGGTCAGCGTCTGCAGGACAGGGCGTTCAGCTATCCGACCCCGTACCCGACGGCATTCGACCGCGTCGGCAAGGACTTCAGCAACTACGTTGCGTTCTGGAAAGAGGTCCAGATAGAGGACTGACGGTTCAGCCGGGAACGACGACGGCACGCGTTCCCGACGCGGATGCCTCGGCCCAGGCCTCGTCGATCCGGCTGAGCGGGAAGGTGCTCACCGGCACCTGAACCATGCCGGCGGCGATGAGGTGGAGATAGGCCGGCAACTGCCGCATGATCTCAGCGATCGAGCCGCTTCCGGCTCCCGAGCCCGAGATGCGGATGCGAGCGCTCCGTAGCAGAGCGGCGGGCAAGGATGCCTCAGCTCCGGCCGCCTGCCCGATCTCGATGTAGCTCGTGTCGCCGTCGTCGTCGTCGAGTCCGCTGCGCGAGAGTGCGTCGAACGCGGCCTCGGCAGGTTCGCCCCAGACGAAGTCGAGGACAGTGCTCGGGTTGCCGGTGCGGAGCGCCGAACGCAGCGCCGCGGCATCCGTCTCGCGGTCTCCGGTGAAGGCGACGGTCTCTGCGCCGCGTTCGCCGGCCAGTCGAAGTCGCGCCGCATCTCGGCCCGTGCCGATCACCCGCGTCGCGCCGAGCGCGAGCGCATTCTGCACGGCGAGGATGCCAGCGGTCCCCGACGCCCCGAGCACGAGCACGGTGCCGAGGGCACCCGCCCCGCTCGCGCCGGCGAGTTCGGCCTTGCGGGCGACGAGGGGCATCCACGAGGAGAGCCCCGGGTTCATGCCGGCTGCCACCTGTACCGGGTCTGCGTCGGCAGGGAGCCCGAACCCCATCGCGCTCGGGACCGCGAGCCGCTCGGCGAGCGTTCCGTATGGCGGTTCGGGATAGCCGGTGTAGACCAGGATCCCGTCGCTCGTGCGCGCGACGGCGTCGACGCCGGGAATCGAGGGGAACGCCCCGTGCGAGCCGTAGTGGGTGCCGGCCGCCATCGCGCGCACGATCGGGTGGATGCCCGCAGCGACGAGCGAGACGAGCACGCGCCCGTCCTCGAGTTCGGGCTCTCTGAAGTCTGAGTAACGCGGGGCTGCCCCGGCCGACTCGATGACTGCTGCCTTCATGACGCGCTCCTTAACGTTGTTAAGGACATTGTCTCCTTAACGCCGTTAAGCTGTCAAGGGTGGGCCGCCGCTGGAGCAAGGAATGCGCGCACTACCCCGCGCCGAACCGCAGCCAGTTTGAGCAATCGCAGCCACTTGTCCTGGCTGCGATTGCTCAGACTGGCTGCGAACGGAATGGGTGGGCGCGGAAGTTGGCGTGCGTGCAAGGCGGCCGCCCGCTGAGCGAGCGTGTACTGACCGACGATGTACGGAGAGGGCGACCATGGCGAAGGGCCTCACCAAGGCGGCGATCGTGAGCGAGGCGCTCGCCCTGCTCGATGAAGTGGGGATGGACGGCCTCACAGTGCGTGTGCTCGCTGCGCGCCTCGACGTGAAGGCCCCTGCGCTCTACTGGCACGTGCGCGACAAGGGCGAGTTGCTCGACGAGATGGCCACCGAGGTGTGGCGTGCGATCGGCGTTCAGCTCCTCGTGGGCGCCGAGGCGAGATCGTGGGACGCGGACCTGCGGCACTTCGCCGATGTGCTACGCGGCGCCCTTCTCGAGCACCGCGACGGTGCGAAGGTGTTCAGCGGAACCTACATGACGGATGCCTCGGTGCTCGCCGCCCAAGAGGATGGCCTCGCCCGCTGGATCGCGCAGGGATTTCCACTCTCCGCCGTCGTGCGCGCGTTCACCCTGCTGAGCGGCTTCGTCGTCGGGTTCTGCATCGAGGAGCAGGCCGTTGCCCAAGCGGATGCTCGGCAGCAGTACGACCCGGAAGTCCGGGCCGAGCGCGTTGGCGCGGCTCATCCGCTGGTCGTTGAAGCCGGGGGGGAGATCTTCGGTGACCGCGACGAGCAGTTCACCTCGCTCGTCGACCTCGTGGTGGATGCCGTCGGGCGGCTTCGCGCCTCGGCCCGACGCTGAGCGCCGCCGACTGACGTTGAGCACTGCCGCCGGAGCGCGTGCGGCCGCCGGTTACGCCGTGCCGGCTGGCTCGCTCGCGGCCTGCCGTGCGCGGTGTGCACGGACCTTCGCCCGGTTGCCGCAGCGCTGCATCGAGCACCAGCGGCGGTTGCGGCTGCGCGAGACGTCCAGGTAGACGATCGAGCAGTCGTCGGCGCCGCACTCCCGGAGGCGGTCGCCGGCATCCGCCCCGAAGACCGCGACGGCGTCGCGCGCGATCACGCTGAGCGCCTGGGAGGCGCGGGCCCTGGTGCGCCCTGCTTGGCGGCTGCCGCCTGCCAACACAGGAGGCAGGTCGGGCGTCGACGCGTAGAGGTTCACGATGTCCACGTCGCGTGCGATGTACGGACGCCCACCCAGGGCCGCGTAGGCCAGGTTCGCGATCGCGCCGCGCAGGGTGAGGGCATCCCGCAGTTCGTGCTCGGCACAGGTGGAGTCGATGGTCGGGAAGCGCTCGTGCAGCCACGCTTCGAGGTCGGCGGGCGTCTTCAGCCGCTCACCGGCAGTGTCGGCCACCCTCTCGCCCTCCCCGGCGGACACCATCGCTCCTGTGTAGGCGAAGTCGAGGCTCAGGCATCCGGAGTCGAACCACCAGTGCTGGCCGTCGGCGGAGTCGAACCACTGCCCGGTGCCTCCCGGGAGGCGAGGTTCGCTTGCGGCTTCGTCGGTGGTCGGCACGGATCTCCTCCGAAGTGCGCTTGTTGCTGACTCGAGTAACCGTTATCTTCGGTTACGGTCGGCAGTCTATCGATCAGCCGACCCCGTCGATGCCGCTGCGGCAGGAGGGCATGGCTCATGCGACTTCAGATCACGTTCGATGCGGCCGATCCTCACGCGTTGGCGGAGTTCTGGGCGGAGGCTCTCGGCTACGATGTCGAAGACAACTCAGCGTTCGTCGACAGTCTCGTCGCAGAAGGCAGGATGCCCGCGAGCGACAGGATCATTCGCAACGGTCGATCCGAGTTCGCGGATGTCGCCGCCGTCGATGATCCGCACGGCGAGGAACCTCGGATGTTCTTCCAGAAGGTTCCGGAGCCGAAGACGGCGAAGAACCGCATGCACATCGACATCCGTGTGCCCGACGACCGGAAGCCCGCCGAGGTTCATCGCCTCGAGAGTCTCGGAGGGACGCAGCTCTGGGTGACGGATGACCGGGGTCCGATCACGTATACGATGCGGGATCCCGAGGGCAACGAGTTCTGCCTGCATTGACGTCGAACCGAACCGAACGGAACGGAATCGAACCGAGCCGGACCAGGCCGGACGCGATCACGTGCCGGTGGCGATCCTCCTCTCCCAGTCGATGAGGTGCTCCCGCGAGAATCGCCGCGAGCATTTCGCGCACGACATCTGCCTGGTCGGCCGACGGTACCTGTAGTGGAGATGGCCGCGAGGGCAGCGCCCCACCCAGGGCGCGAGGTCTTCGGCGACGGGCTTGTCGAGCGTGCGATCGCCGACATAACCGAGCTCACGGGCGACCGCGCGCCACTTCGGACCGTGGCCGGCAGTCGGGCCGGCGAGCGCGTGGGCCACTTCGTGCAGTAGCACCTGATGGATCTCGTCGTCGTCGAACCGTGCTGTGAGGTGCCGCGAGACGGTGATGCGCTTCGTGGAGTGATTGCACTGGCCACCACGCGTCTTGGCGTTGTCGAAGCCGAAGGTCCAGACATCCGGGTCAAGGTGCATCGCGATGAGAGCCTCTGCCCATCTGCGAACGCGTACCAACTCAGCCACCCTTCGAATCTAACGATCGCACCCGACGCTCGAGGTGACGCGCCGCCGTTGGTGCACAACCCGCCGTGACGCCAGCTGTGGAGGGAGGGGCAGTCTGCCGGGACCGACCGCGAGGCGGCGGGATAGTGCCTCCCTTACGTATCCGGCCGACACACGGGCACAATAAAGGGATGCGCACGATCGACGTGAATTGCGACCTTGGGGAGTCGTTCGGCGCCTGGACGATGGGCGACGACACGGCGATGCTCGACCTCGTCTCGAGCGCGAACGTGGCGTGCGGTTTTCACGGCGGCGATCCGGCGACCATGATCGCCACCTGCCGGGCGGCACGCGATCGCGGAGTCGTGATCGGCGCGCACGTGTCCTACCGCGATCTCGCCGGATTCGGACGCCGCTACGTCGACGCGAGCGAGGCCGAGGTGCACGCCGACGTGCTCTACCAGCTGAGCGCGATCGCCGGAGTCGCGGCATCCGTCGGCAGCGAGGTGCGCTACCTGAAGCCACACGGCGCCCTCTATAACCGCATCGTGACCGATCCCGTGCACGCGGTTGCCGTGGCGGATGCCGTCGCGGCGTTCCCCGCGAATCTCCCGGTGCTCGGACTGCCCGGCAGCACGATCGAGCGTGCGTGCCGCATGCGCGACGTGCCCTTCGTGCGCGAGGCGTTCATCGACCGCGCGTATCTCGCGGACGGATCGCTCGTTCCTCGTAGCCGCGCGGGCGCGGTGCTCGGTGCAGGGGACGGGGTCGCGGAGCGCGCCGTGCGCATGGTCGTGGACGGCGTGGTCGAGACGATCGACGGGGAGACGATCGAACTGGATGCCACCTCGCTGTGCGTGCACGGCGACAGTCCGGATGCGGTGGCGATGGCATCCGCTGTGCGTCGCGCTCTGCAGGAGGCCGGCGTACGGGTCGAGGCGTTCGCGTGAGCCACGGTTGTCGTGAGCCGAGCGTCGTCGTGAACTGGGTGTCGTCGTGAACTGGGCGTCGCCGTGAACGCGAGTGCCGGCATCCGTCGGCTGGGCGATCGCGCGCTGCTGGCCGACCTGCCCGACCTCGAAACGGTGCTGGCCGCACGCGACGCGCTCGCTGCGAGTCGCCCTCACGGCGTCGACGATGTCGTTCCCGCTGCGCGCACAGTAGCGGTGCTGTTCGATCCGCAGCGTGTGTCTCTCGACGCCGTGCGCACGTGGTTGCAGCGCACGCTCGTCGACCTCGTGGGGCACGGCGGGCCCGCGAGCGATCAGGCGGGTCCCGAGGTCGTCATCGACGTCGTCTACGACGGCGAGGATCTCGCGGAAGCAGCCCGGCTCGTCGGCGTCTCCGTCGACGAGCTCGTCCGCAGGCACACCGCCGAGCGCTGGCGGGTCGCGTTCGACGGCTTCGCTCCCGGCTTCGGCTACCTGGTCGCCGACGGTGATTGGTTCGAGGTTCCGCGGCGGTCCAGCCCTCGCACGAAAGTGCCGACGGGATCAGTCGCGCTCGCCGGCGGATTCAGCGGCGTGTACCCGAGGGAGGGTCCGGGCGGCTGGCAGCTGATCGGCCGAACGGATGCCCCGCTCTGGCGCCCCCGCTCCTCACCTCCTGCGCTGCTCGCGCCGGGAACCGCCGTGAAGTTCCGCGTGGTCGACGCCCTCGCGGCAAACCCCGCCGCCCCTGACGCGGCCGCGCCCACCGCAGGAGCGCCCGGGGCCATCAGGCCCGCCTCCATCACGGTGCTGCGCGCCGGCCCGCAATTGCTCATCGAGGATCTCGGGCGGGTGGGATCCGCATCCATCGGCGCCGGACGCTCCGGCGCACTCGACCGCGATGCCTTGCGATTGGCGAATCGCCTCGTCGGCAACCCCGAGGGTGCTGCAGGGCTGGAGGTTGTGGTCGGAGCCGAGCTGCGCTTCGAGCAGCCGACGTGGTTCGCGGTGACGGGCGCGAGGGGTGCGCTGGGGTTGGGCGGGCATCCGGTCGAGTCGGATGCCGCAGTGCACGCCGACACCGGCGATGTGTTGAACCTCGGTCTGGCAGAGCGCGGGCTCCGGTACGTGATCGCGGTGCGCGGCGGTGTGGATGCTCCGCTCGAGCTGGGATCGGCATCCACCGACCTGGGCGCTCGGCTCGGCCCAGCGCCGCTGATCGACGGCGACGCGATCGTCATCGGGGCGGCCACAGCATCGGGGATCCCCGCCGTGGATGCTCTCACCGTCTGGTCGCCACCCGACGACGAGGTGGACGTGCATGTGGTGCCAGGACCGCGCGAGGACTGGTTCGCACGAGACTCCGTCGAGGCCTTCTACGACACCGAGTGGGAGGTGACGCAGGCCTCGAATCGTGTCGGCATGCGGCTGCGCTCGCCGCGCGGAGTCTCGCTCGATCGGGCCGAACGTGTCGTGGCAGCCGAACTCGCCAGCGAGCCGATGGTGCCTGGCGCGATTCAGGTTCCGCCGTCCGGCGAGCCGACCGTACTGCTCGCCGATGGGCCGGTCACGGGAGGGTATCCGGTGATCGCCGTCGTGGCGGATGCCGACCTCGACGTCTTCGCGCAACTGCGGCCTGGCCAGAGCCTGCGTTTCCGCCACGCGCGCTGAGCGCCCGCGCTACTCGACCGGCGAGGCGGGCCTCAGTCCCTGAGCTGGAACACCGAGCGACCCGGCAGTGGCGACGCGACGGCCGTGTCGTCCGTGACCACCGACGCCCCAGCCACGAACTGCCTCAGCTCGTCCCCGGCGACTGCCTTTGCAGGATGCGGCCCGCTCGCGAGCAGCCGCGGCAGCCAGTCCATCGGCAGCGCCGTGTTCGATCCGACGAGCACGAAGTTGCCGAACCGCTTGCCCTTCAGCACCTGGGTCTCCGCCAGCGCCGCGACGTGCTCGACGACCGACCCGAGAGTGGCAGCCTGGCCTCGCGCGAACGACAGCGGTGGGCCATCCGCAACGTTGACGAGCACGATCCCGTCAGGAGCGAGCAGCGAGACTGCCTCACGGTAGAACTCGACGCTCGTGACGTGAGCGGGGGTGCGCGCTCCGCTGAAGATGTCGATCACCAGCAGGTCGACGGTGCCGCGCAGCCCGCCCGGCAGCTTCGCGACGACCTCGCGGGCATCCCCGTGTCGCACCCTGATCTGTGCGTTGCGCGGCAGCGGCAGCTCCGCGCGCACCAGGTCGACGAGGTCCGTCTCCAACTCGATCACCTGCTGCCTGGAGCCGGGACGCGTCGTCGCGACATACCTTGGCAGCGTCATCGCGCCCGCGCCGAGGTGCACGGCGGTGATCGGCTCACCCGGATCGCCGAGCAGATCGATCACGTTGCCCATGCGCTGCACGTACTCGAAGAACAGCCGAGTGGGGTCGTCGAGGTCGACGTGGGACTGCGGAGTGCCGTCCACCACGAGCTGGAAGGCGCCGGGGACCCAGCGATCGGGCTCGATCACGGCGCGCAGCCCACTGTGCTTCAAAACGACCGACGGATGCTCAGGCACCGTCTAAGCCTATGGGCGGGAACACATCTCCACCCGATCTCCACCCGTGGGCGGTGGGCCGGCGGCGGCGCTCCGACGAGAGTGGATGCACCGGGTCGCGCGAGACATCCGCTCGCGGCGCATCCCGCCAACACCAAGTGACCATCGACGGATCGGTGGCCGAGAAGGAGCACAGTGTCCATCCAGCTCGTCAGCAACGCGATCATCATCATCGCGCTCGTGGTCTTCGTCGGCTATCGCCAGATGACATGGCGTGCCGTCGACCCCGCGCGCATGTGGCGCCTGCCGATCATCCTCGCGATCGTCGGCGTCGCCACTCTCGGCAGCATGACGAAGGTGTCTCAGATCACCGGTGTCGACCTGGGGGTGCTGCTCGTCGAGTTGGTCATCTCGCTCGGTCTCGGCGCTCTGATGGGGGCGATCGCGACGTTCCGGCCGCTGACGGATGACGGCATCCGCCTCTATAGAGAGGCCCACGCCGGCGATCGCCGGCAGGGCAGCGCGAACGTCGCGTTCGAGACTCGCACCGGTTGGCTCGGCATGATGCTGTGGCTGGTGCTCATCGGGATGCGCGTCGGCATCGACTTCCTCGCCAGTGCTGCGGGGTCGACGCTCGCCGCATCCACAGGCGTCATCCTGCTGATGGTCGCCGCCAACCGCATCGCCCGTGTCGGCATCATCGTGTATCGCACCGGTCGCATCGCAGCCCCCGTCGGCGTCTGACCGCAGCCCAGGGGGAGTTCGGCCAGGATGCCGGTGCCGTCGCAGGCTTCGTGGCGGCACCGGCATCCTCTTCCTCGTGTGCCGATCGGCTCGTCTCCGTTCGCCGATCGACGATGGGGCAGGATGATGGTTCGGGAGTCGCGAGGGCCGGCGGGCGCCCCGATGCCCGGCTCGGCTCGCGACGGAAGGGGCGAGGATGACGGCGTATTCCCGCTCGTCGCGCCTTGGTCGCACGGGCTTCGGCGTCGCGCTCAACGCCTTCGGCATCGTGGTGGTGAGCACCTACCTCATCACGGAGCGGATCGCCGGCGACTTCTCAGCGTGGCCATTTCCGTTCGCGGTCGTCGCCATGGTCGCGTGGGTCGCCGTGCTGTTCGTGCCGGACGTGGGGCGGCTCGTTCTGCTCGTCCGCTTCCTCTTCTTCATCATGGTCGTCTTCGGAGCGCTCACCGCCTGGCCGACGAATGGCCTGATGATCGTGCCGGTGGTCTCAGCGATTCTCGTGACGACCGGCGGACTCGAGGAGCCGGCCTGGCTGGGATACCTCTACGCGCTCATCGCAGCGGGACTCGTCGCGGCCGTGCCGGTCGCCGTCGCCATCACAGGCAGCGATGGCGTGACGGTCGAGGGCATCCTCTCGCTCGAGTTCGCGGTGGCGATCGCCGTGCTCGGCGGCGTCAACCGCAGACAGTCACGGGCGCGGCAGGAGTCGGCCGTCGAGCTTGCGGAGAGCGCGGCGAGTGTGCGCGAGGAGCAGGCGAAGGCGGCGACCCTCGCCGCCAGGCAGTCGCTGGCCCGCGACATGCACGACGTGCTCGCGCACAGCCTCGGTGGCCTGGTCATCCAGCTCGACGCCGTCGAAGCCCAGCTCGAAGCCGGCAAGACGGATGCCGCCCTCGCCCGCCTGCACGACGCTCGCTCGATGGCGGCGTCGGGTCTGGCGGAGGCGAGGCGTGCCGTCGAGGCGCTGCGCTCGCCGACGGATGCTGCGGCGCCCGTCGCGTCCGCAGACCTCGGCGCGTCGCTGATCGACCTCGTCGACGCGCACGAACGCCTCGGCGGACGAGTCGAGTTCGAGCAGGTCGGATCCCCGCGCGACGTGCCTGACGCGCTCGCGACGGCGCTTCGCCGAGCGCTGCAGGAGTCCCTGAGCAACGCACGCAAGCACGCACCGGGGGAGCCCGTGACCGTGCGGATCACATGGGAAGACCAGCGGGTGGAACTCAGGGTGAGCAATCCGATGCCGAAGGTCGAAGCAGCGGGCGGGCTCGCGGCATCCGGATCGGGACGAGGGCTCGCCGGCATGAGCGAGCGCTTCGCCGAACTGCCGGGTGGCGAGGTCGAGGCGCGTCGAGACGGTGGCGAGTTCACGGTGCGTGCGGGTGCCGCCGTGGGGAGCGCGAATGAGTGAGGACACGTCGATGGGCGAAGGATCGATCGGAGCATCCGGGGCGGAGGGCGACGACGTGATCCGCGTAGTGGTCGCCGACGACCAGGCGATCGTGCGCGACGGGCTGGTGACCGTGCTCGACGGCGCGGGCGCCACCGCTCGCATCACGGCGGAGCATCCCTCTGTGGCGGTTCTCGTGCTCACCACCTACGCGGACGACGCCTCCGTGATGGGTGCTCTGCGCGCCGGCGCCCGCGGGTATCTGACGAAGGATGCCTCCCGCGCCGAAGTCGCCGCCGCCGTGCGCTCCGTCGCCCGCGGCCAGACGACCCTCGCCGGTGAGGTGGGAGCGCGGCTGATCGGCGGGCTCACCGGTGCGGTGCCGCCGAGTGGCGAGGTGCCCGTCGCGCCATCCGTCGGGGAGTTGCGCAGCAGGCATCCGCAGCTCACCGCGCGGGAGGCGGAGGTGCTGGCGTTGGTGGCGCAAGGACGCAGCAATGCGGAGATCGCGGCATCCCTCTTCGTCAGCATGGCGACGGTGAAGACACACATCAACGCCCTCTTCGCGAAGCTGCAGGTGCGCGACCGCGCCCAGGCGATCGCCCTCGCCCGCTCGTAGCGGCGCCGTGGCCATCACACGTACTCCGCGGGCCGGATGCCGCGGGCAGGTTCCCGCGGATTGCAACACGTTTTCAGGACATGTCGTCCCTCGTCCACACAGTATCGACGCCCGGCGTCATGTCCTGAAATACGGTGGCGTGGCGTGGCGTGGCGTGGCTGGGGTGGCGTGGCGAGCTCGCACGGGTCCCCGCGCGAGTTCCGACCGGATCGGGACCGATCACAGCGAGACGACGGTGCCCGCGGAGCCGCCGCCTCGCCAGAGGTGCCGACGCGCTCTCACGATGGCGAGGATGAGCTCCTCGACCTTCGCCCATTCGAACATCACGTGCCGATACTTCAGACGCAACACGATGTATCCCTGTCGTATCAGCGCCATGTCGCGGTCGTAGTCCCGCACCGACTGGTATCCGTCATGGAACCCGGCGCTGTCGCACTCGACGACCAGTCGATCTCCCACGAGGAGGTCGACCAATCCCACTCCTGCTATCTCGACCTGAGTTCGCACGCGGATGTTCTTGCGACGCAGTCGTACGCGGCTGAGGGATTCGGTGCCCGACTGGCTGGCGGGATCGCAGCATCTGGCGACCGCAGGAACGACGGGACGAAGATCCTCGAGATGAAGGAGTCGGGCGTTCAGGGCCGAGTCCGCGATCGCGACGGCTTGTTCGAGTGGAAGGCAATGGGCGGCATCTTTCACGACCTGGAGCGGGCTGGCGATCGCACGCGCGGTGAGCGTGCCCACCGCCCAGTGCAGGCACGTCTCGCGACCCTTCCGGCCCTGCGCTCCCGATGGTCGAAGTCGCGAAGCATTGCGCGCCACCAGGACGTGGAGCCTGTTGTCGTCCGGCGTCCACATGCCGTAGTGGCGGGTCGCGGATGCTGCAGTCAGCACGCCGCCGATATGCACGGCAGTCTTCGCGTCGACATCGGCCGCGGAACTGGCGTACCAGCCGCGGCGCACCCGCTCGAGGGTGCCGGCCGCGACGGCGTCCGCGATCGAATATCGCGTGTATCCCATCGCGTGAAGCTCCGAAGTAGGGGTGATTCCGAGGGGCGGCTCAACCATGGTCTGCAGGATGCCTGCTTCGGAATCCGGGGGGTGAGAGCCTCGTCAAGACTGTGGACAGATGAGCGAGGTGGGTGCCTGGGGAGGAATGCCCCCGTAGGCCGAGGTGATGCGGCCCCGCCTCGTCCGGGCGCGACACGTTTTCAGGACATGCTGCCGGCCATTCAATCAGCGTGGATGCCCCGCAGCATGTCCTGAAAACGTGCCGGTCTGGTCGGCAGGTCGACAGGTCGGCAGGTCGGCAGGTCCGCCGGTGCCCGGCGACCGGCGCCTGGCGCCTGGCGGCCGGTGGGCGGGCTGGTGCCCGGTGGGCGGCCCGGTGCCCGGTGCCCGGTGGGCGGTAGTCAAGGACCGGCGGAAGCAGGGAATAAACCCCGCGAACCTGCGCTTATACCCCTAGTCGTGTCCCAGGTCAAGAATCGAGTAGACACGAACGGGTAAATGCGCATATACTCGTGCTTTGCGCTCCCACACACATGCCTTCATATTGCGGTCGGCTCGGCGTGTCTTCTGGTGTGTATACGGGCTCGGTTCCTCGGCGCGAGGAACGAGTCAGATAGAGCACAACGGCAAGCCACCACTGTAGCGGGAGACCTCGTCCACACCACAACCTGACCGACAGTCACCCGCGGTTCCTTCGAGGAACCCCATGGAGGTTATTTCCTTGGCTGCTGCGCGCAACGCATCTTCCACTCCCACTCCCAAGAACGGACGAAACCACTCTCGTCTTTCGTTCGCAAAGATCACAGACACCCTTACCGTTCCGGATCTCCTCGCCCTTCAGACGGAGAGCTTCGACTGGCTGGTCGGCAACGACGCGTGGAAGGCTCGCGTCGCCGAGGCCGAGGCGCAGGGTCGACAGGATCTGCCGTCTCACAGCGGTCTTGAGGAGATCTTCGAAGAGATCTCCCCGATCGAGGACCTGAGCGAGACGATGCAGCTCTCGTTCACCAATCCCTTCCTCGAAGAGAAGAAGTACTCCATCGACGAGTGCAAGGAGAAGGGCAAGACCTACTCCGCGCCGCTCTACGTCGAGGCGGAGTTCATGAACCACATCACGGGTGAGATCAAGACCCAGACGGTGTTCATGGGCGACTTCCCGCTGATGACCGAGAAGGGCACGTTCATCATCAACGGCACCGAGCGTGTCGTCGTGTCGCAGCTCGTGCGCAGCCCCGGCGTGTACTTCGAGCGCACCCCTGAGAAGACGTCCGACAAGGACATCTACTCCGCGCGCATCATCCCGAGCCGTGGTGCATGGCTCGAGTTCGAGATCGACAAGCGCGACCAGGTGGGCGTGCGCATCGACCGCAAGCGCAAGCAGTCCGTGACCGTCTTCCTGAAGGCGCTCGGTCTGACCAGCGAGGAGATCCTCCAGGAGTTCAAGGGCTTCACGTCCATCGAGCTCACCCTCGAGAAGGACGCCATCCTCACGAAGGAAGAGGCACTCAAGGACATCTACCGCAAGCTGCGTCCGGGCGAGCAGGTCGCCGCGGAGGCCGCTCGCGCGCTCCTCGACAACTTCTACTTCAACTCGAAGCGTTACGACCTCGCCAAGGTGGGCCGTTACAAGATCAACCGCAAGCTGGGCCTGGATGCTCCGCTCAGCGATTCCGTGCTGACCAACGCCGACATCATCAAGACGATCAAGTACCTGGTCGCTCTGCACGATACGACCGCTCCCGACGTGAAGCGTCTGAGCGAGAACGTGTACGCGATCGATGGCACCCGCAGTGGCAAGCCGGCCGACATCCGTCTGGACGTCGACGACATCGACCACTTCGGCAACCGTCGCATCCGCGCCGTCGGCGAGCTCATTCAGAACCAGGTGCGCACCGGCCTCAGCCGCATGGAGCGCGTGGTTCGCGAGCGCATGACCACGCAGGACATCGAGGCCATCACGCCGCAGACGCTCATCAACGTGCGCCCCGTGGTTGCGGCGATCAAGGAGTTCTTCGGAACCAGCCAGCTGTCGCAGTTCATGGACCAGAACAACCCGCTAGCGGGTCTGACCCACAAGCGTCGCCTGTCGGCGCTGGGCCCCGGCGGTCTGTCCCGCGACCGCGCAGGTGTCGAGGTGCGCGACGTGCACCCCTCGCACTACGGCCGCATGTGCCCGATCGAGACGCCTGAAGGCCCGAACATCGGTCTGATCGGCTCGCTGGCGTCCTTCGCCCGCATCAACTCGTTCGGCTTCATCGAGACGCCGTACCGCAAGGTTGTCAATGGCAAGGTGACCGACCAGATCGACTACCTGACGGCATCCGAAGAGGACGACTTCATCGTCGCCCAGGCCAACGCGCCGCTGAAGTCCGACGGTCACTTCTCCGAGGACCGCGTTCTGGCCCGCCAGAAGGGCGGCGAGGTCGACCTCGTTCCCGCGGACCAGATCGGCTACATGGATGTCTCGCCGCGCCAGATGGTCTCGGTCGGCACCTCGCTCATCCCGTTCCTCGAGCACGACGACGCGAACCGCGCCCTGATGGGTGCGAACATGCAGCGTCAGGCAGTGCCGCTGCTGCGCAGCGAGTCGCCGAACGTCGGAACCGGTATGGAGGGCTACGCAGCCATCGACGCCGGCGACGTGCTCACGGCCGACAAAGCCGGTGTCGTGTCTGAGGTGTCGGCTGATGCCGTCACCATCCAGCTCGACGAGGGCGGAACGCAGACCTATTACCTGCGCAAGTTCGACCGCTCCAACCAGGGCACGAGCTACAACCACCGCGTCATCGTCAATGCCGGTGAGCGCATCGAGGCCGGCGAGGTCATCGCCGACGGTCCCGCGACCGAGAACGGCGAGCTCGCGCTCGGCAAGAACCTGCTCGTCGCGTTCATGCCGTGGGAGGGCTACAACTACGAAGACGCGATCATCCTCAGCCAGAACCTGGTGAAGGACGACACGCTGTCCTCGATCCACATCGAGGAGTACGAGGTGGATGCCCGCGACACCAAGCTCGGCAAGGAAGAGATCACCCGTGATCTGCCGAACGTCAGCCAAGATCTGCTGGCCGACCTCGACGAGCGCGGCATCATCCGCATCGGAGCCGAGGTTCGCCCCGGCGACATCCTGGTCGGAAAGGTCACGCCGAAGGGCGAGACCGAGCTCTCGGCCGAGGAGCGCCTGCTGCGCGCCATCTTCAACGAGAAGAGTCGCGAGGTTCGCGACACGTCGCTGAAGGTTCCCCACGGTGAACAGGGCACGATCATCGGCGTCAAGGTGTTCGACGCGGTCGACGGCGACGACGAGCTCGGTTCCGGCGTGAACCAGCGCGTCGCGGTCTTCATCGCCCAGAAGCGCAAGATCACCGCCGGCGACAAGCTCGCCGGCCGCCACGGCAACAAGGGCGTCATCTCGCGCATCCTTCCGGTGGAAGACATGCCGTTCCTTGCTGACGGAACCCCGGTCGACGTGATCCTGAACCCTCTCGGTGTTCCCGGACGTATGAACTTCGGCCAGGTGCTGGAGATCCACCTCGGGTGGGCCTCCAAGCAGGGCTGGAAGGTCGACGGCAACCCGGCATGGGCCAAGGCCCTCCCGGAGGCCGCGCGCGAGGCCGCCCCGAACACCAAGGTGGCGACGCCGGTGTTCGACGGTGCGCTGGAGGAGGAGATCGCAGGTCTGCTCGACTCCACACTGCCGACCCGCGACGGTGACCGTCTGATCGACCACTCCGGAAAGACCCAGCTCTTCGACGGCCGCTCCGGCGAGCCGTTCCCGGAGCCCGTCTCGGTCGGCTACATGTACATCCTGAAGCTGCACCACCTGGTCGACGACAAGATCCACGCGCGCTCGACCGGTCCGTACTCGATGATCACCCAGCAGCCACTGGGTGGTAAGGCGCAGTTCGGTGGCCAGCGCTTCGGCGAGATGGAGGTGTGGGCCCTCGAGGCCTATGGCGCCGCCTACGCGCTGCAGGAGCTGCTCACCATCAAGTCCGATGACATCCTGGGCCGCGTCAAGGTGTACGAGGCCATCGTCAAGGGTGAGAACATCCAGGAGCCGGGCATTCCGGAGTCCTTCAAGGTGCTCATCAAGGAGATGCAGTCGCTGTGCCTGAACGTCGAGGTGCTCTCGGCCGATGGCACGCCGGTGAGCCTGCGCGACACGGATGACGAGGCATATCGTGCCGCCGAGGAACTCGGCATCAACCTTTCCAGCCACTTCGAGTCTTCGTCGATCGACGAGATCTGAAGCCTGCCAAGACGTATTGACGAACTTTCTTACAAGGAGAGAAATTGCTCGACGTAACAACTTTTGACGAGCTGCGTATCGGCCTGGCAACGGCAGAGGACATCCGTCGCTGGTCGCATGGTGAGGTCAAAAAGCCGGAAACCATCAACTACCGCACCCTGAAGCCCGAGAAGGATGGTCTGTTCGGTGAACAGATCTTCGGGCCGTCCCGTGACTGGGAGTGTGCCTGCGGCAAGTACAAGCGAGTGCGCTTCAAGGGCATCGTCTGCGAGCGCTGTGGCGTGGAGGTCACCAAGTCCTCCGTGCGCCGTGAGCGCATGGGCCACATCGAGCTCGCCGCCCCTGTGACGCACATCTGGTACTTCAAGGGTGTGCCCAGCCGTCTCGGCTACCTGCTCGACATGGCTCCGAAGGACCTCGAGAAGGTCATCTACTTCGCCGCCTACATGGTGATCGACGTGGACGAGACTGCTCGTCACGACGACCTGCCCGGACTCGAGAACGAGCTTCGCCTCGAGATCAAGGCGCTGACCGACCAGCGGGACTCCCGCGTGGCCGACCGTCTCGCCAAGCTCGAGACCGACCTCGCCGCTCTTGAAGAAGAGGGTGCGAAGGCCGAGCAGAAGCGCCGCACCCGCGACGGTGCCGAGAAGGAGATGTCGCAGGTCCGCAAGGGCTTCGACGAGGACATCGCCCGGCTCGAGCGCGTGTGGGACTCGTTCCGCAACCTCAAGGTCGGCGACCTCAAGCCAGAGGATGCCGACTTCAACGAGCTCGTCGACCGTTACGGCCTGTACTTCACGGCCTACATGGGTGCCGAGTCGATCAAGAAGCGCCTCGAGGCCTTCGACCTGGTTGCAGAGGGCGAGTTGCTCCGCGATCAGATCGCGAACGGCAAGGGTCAGAAGAAGATCCGCGCCATCAAGCGCCTGCGCGTCGTCAGCTCGTTCCTGGCTACCGGCAACTCGCCGGCCGCCATGGTGCTCGATGTCGTCCCGGTCATCCCGCCTGAATTGCGCCCGATGGTGCAGCTCGACGGTGGCCGTTTCGCGACGAGCGACCTGAACGACCTGTACCGCCGCGTGATCAACCGCAACAACCGCCTGCGTCGCCTGCTCGACCTCGGTGCCCCCGAGATCATCGTGAACAACGAGAAGCGCATGCTGCAGGAGGCCGTCGACGCACTGTTCGACAACGGCCGCCGCGGTCGTCCCGTCACGGGTACCGGCAACCGCGCCCTGAAGTCCCTGAGCGACATGCTCAAGGGAAAGCAGGGTCGTTTCCGCCAGAACCTGCTCGGCAAGCGCGTCGACTACTCGGGCCGTTCGGTCATCATCGTCGGACCGCAGCTCAAGCTGCACCAGTGTGGTCTGCCGAAGGACATGGCGCTCGAACTGTTCAAGCCGTTCGTGATCAAGCGTCTGATCGATCTGCAGCACGCGCAGAACATCAAGGCCGCGAAGCGCATGGTGGAGCGCGCCAACCCGCAGGTGTGGGATGTGCTCGAGGACATCATCCGCGAGCGCCCCGTTCTGCTGAACCGTGCGCCCACGCTGCACCGTCTGGGCATCCAGGCGTTCGAGCCGCAGCTCGTTGAGGGCAAGGCGATCCAGCTGCACCCGCTCGTGTGTGCCGCGTTCAACGCGGACTTCGACGGCGACCAGATGGCCGTGCACCTTCCGCTGTCCGTCGAGGCTCAGGCCGAGGCGCGCATCCTGATGCTCGCGTCGAACAACATCCTGAAGCCGTCTGACGGCCGCCCGGTGACCCTGCCCGCACAGGACATGATCATCGGTCTGCACCACCTCACCACGGTGCGCGAAGGCGCAGCCGGCGAGGGCCGTGCGTTCTCGTCGGTCTCCGAGGCGATCCTCGCCAAGGACCAGGGATCACTCGACCTCAACGCCAAGGTGCGCATCCGTCTCGACGGACTGTACCTGGCGGAGGACGAGGCACCTGAGGGCTTCGTGCAGGGCGGAATCGCGCTGCGCGAGACCTCGCTGGGTCGCGCGATCTTCAACGAGACCCTTCCGGTGGACTACCCGTACGTCGAGGACGTCGCCGACAAGGGCAAGCTCTCGTCGATCGTCAACGACCTGGCGGAGCGCTATCCGAAGGTGGAGGTCGCAGCGACACTCGACCGCATCAAGGATGCCGGTTTCTACTGGGCCGCCCGGTCCGGTGTGACCGTCGCACTGAGCGACATCATCACGCCTCCGTCGAAGAAGGAGATCATCGCCTCCTACGAGAAGAAGGCGGCGAAGGTCCAGAGCGAGTACGAGAAGGGTCTGACCACTGAGGCCGAGCGCCGTCAGGAACTGATCAAGATCTGGACGGATGCCACCGACGAGGTCGCGAAGGCCATGCGCGAGAACTTCCCGGAGCACAACACCATCAACCGCATGGTGTCCTCCGGCGCTCGTGGTAACTGGCTGCAGGTTCGCAACATCGCCGGTATGCGTGGTCTGGTGAACAACCCGAAGGGTGAGATCATCCCGCGCCCGATCATCTCGAGCTACTCCGAGGGTCTCTCGGTGGCCGAGTACTTCATCGCGACGCACGGTGCTCGTAAGGGTCTTGCCGACACTGCTCTGCGTACTGCCGACTCCGGTTACCTCACGCGTCGTCTGGTGGATGTCTCGCAGGACGTCATCATTCGTGAGGACGACTGTGGCACGACGAAGGGTCTCGACCTCTCGATCGGTGCTCGCAACTCCGAGGGCGTGCTGATCCGCGACGAGAACGTGGAGAACTCCGTGTTCGGTCGTAGCTTGGCCACCGACGCGGTGGATGAGAAGGGCACGGTTGTCGCCGAGGCCGGTGAGGACGTCGGTGACGTTCTGATCGACAAGCTGATCGCGGCTGGTGTCGAGACGATCCGCGTGCGCTCCGTGCTCACGTGCGAGTCCGCCGTCGGCGTCTGCGCGCAGTGCTACGGTCGCTCCCTGGCCACGGGCAAGCTCGTGGACATCGGCGAGGCCGTCGGCATCATCGCAGCTCAGTCCATCGGCGAGCCGGGAACGCAGCTGACGATGCGCACCTTCCACACCGGTGGTTCGGCATCCGCCGACGACATCACGCAGGGTCTGCCCCGCGTGCAGGAGCTCTTCGAGGCGCGCACCCCGAAGGGTGCATCCCCGATCGCCGAGGCCGCAGGCCGCGTGCAGATCGAGGACACCGAGAAGGCCCGTTATGTCGTGCTCACGCCCGACGACGGCGACGAGGAGCACCGCTACCAGGTGCTCAAGCGCTCCACGCTGCTGGTGGAGGACGGCGACCACGTCGAGCTCGGACAGCAGTTCATCGTCGGCACGGTCGACCCGAAGGAGGTGCTGCGCGTGCGTGGCATCCGCGCGGTGCAGGAGCACCTCGTCGGCGGCGTGCAGGGCGTGTACCGCTCGCAGGGTGTTCCGATCCACGACAAGCACATCGAGGTCATCGTGCGGCAGATGCTGCGCAAGGTGACCGTGGTGGACCACGGTGGAACAGACCTTCTGCCCGGTGAGTTCGTCGACCGTGCGAAGTACAACGAGATCAACCGTGCTGCGCTCGCCGAGGGCAAGAAGACGGCATCCGCTCGCCAGGAGGTCATGGGTATCACCAAGGCCTCGCTCGCGACGGAGTCGTGGCTGTCGGCCGCGTCGTTCCAGGAGACCACGCGTGTTCTCACGCAGGCCGCCATGGAGGGCAAGCGCGATCCGCTGATCGGTCTCAAGGAGAACGTCATCATCGGAAAGCTGATCCCGGCCGGTACTGGTCTGCCCAAGTACCGCGACGTGTCGGTCGAGGCGACGGAAGAGGCGAAGTCGGAGCGTTACCC
>DASZMW010000062.1:0-5033 GCA_035551735.1 Humibacter sp.
GCCTTGGCCGACGGCGCGGCGCTCGCCGGGGCCGAGGGCTACGACCTGGATGCAGTGGCCGTGGTGGACGGGCATCCGCGTCCCGTGCTGCACTCGACGGACGTGAGCACGGCGGTTGCCGACTTTCTCGCGTCGTCGGTCGCCGACGGGTTCGACGGTCTCAGGGTGCAGCAGGCAGGCACGACCGACGGACGCAGCGCGACTGTGACGATGTCGACGGTGTGGCACCCGCCGGTGGTGTCGATGTTCGTACCGGCGGGCATCCGCATCGATGTCACGTCGAGCGCGCGTAGCGTCTTCTGGTGACGACGGTTCGGATCAGTGCGCGTTCCGGCTGCGCCGGATGGCATAGAGCACGCCTACTGCGCACGCGATCAGCAGAATCGTCACCCCGACGGTGACGAGCGCAGAACCGATGGCGGCAGGGATGTTCGGTGCCGCCCGGCCGTCGCCCACGTTCGTGCCGTCGGATCCGCCGCCTGAGCTGCCGGGCCCGGCCACGGATGGCGAGCTCGTCGAATTCTGGGCCGGAGCCGTCGACGAAGGAGTTGCCGACGGCGCGCTGCAGTTCCGGCGCTGAAAGGCCACGATGCGATCCGGATCGGTGATGAGCGCGCCGCCGCCGTCGTAGCCGTGGTCCGGCGCGCGTGGACCGCAGCCGCCGAAGTCGTCGCCGAGTGCGGCGTCCACGGCTCCTCTCGATCCCGCCGACACCGTGATGGCCGAGCTCGTGACGCCCGCGAAGGATGTGCCGATGACGGTGACCGGACCGCTCAGGCTGTTCGGGGCGATCGCCAGTCCCGTGGCAAACCCCGAGAGGTTCGAATCCTCCACGTTGATCACAGACGAGGGCCCGGCTGCTCCCGTGACCTCGATCGCCGCGGCCGCGCCGCCGCCGTCTCCCGAGCGGTTCAGCGTGGCGATCTCGGCACCGCGGCTCCCGGTGATGGTCACGGCCGGTCCCTTGACGTTTGATGCGAGTGTTCCGTTCACGATGGCGTTCGTCACCGCACGCAGGACGATGCCGGTACCCACGCCCGAGAAGGTGTTCGAATCGAGCGCGGGGGCGCTGGTCGAGTCGACCAGAACGCCGATGTCGTCGTCCTCGAACATGTTGCCCAGCATCGTCAACCCGTCCGCCCTTTTCGCCCAGACACCGGCCGACGTGCGGTCGGGGGAGCGGCTGCCGAGCAGGGCGTCGCCCTGCAGATAGGCATCCTGGGCTCGGTCGAGTACCACTCCCTTGGAGCAGTCGAGCATCGACGAGTCGACGATGCGTACGTGGTCCGCCATCACATGGACGCCGAGTTCGTCAGCGGAGCCCGCACGGCAGGTCGTCGTGACCGAATCGATCGTCACGCCGTCGGCTGTCACGGTCACTGCGGCGCCGCCCGTCGGCGCAGCGATGGTGCTCTGCGCCGACGACAGCGTGATCGGCTTGTCGACGTGCACAGGACCGCGGTACGTGCCCGGTCGCAGGAAGACCGTGTCGCCATCCTTCGCCTGCGCGATCGCCTGATCGATGTCTCCGCCGGACGACACGGTCACCGTCGTGCTCGCGGCCGTTGCGGATTCGGGCGCAGCCAGCACCAACCAGCCGGTCGCGAGACCGGTCAGAGCGACGACCACAGCGCCGCCGGCGAACCACGTCGGTCGCATCACCGGGCGACCTCCTGCCCGAGTTACCCGCCTCCAGGATGCTCCGGCGACCCGGGATCGACAAGGTGACGACGAGCAACACTCAGCTTCTGACCGGGCGTGCTTTCCTCGGCACGTAACGCGGAACGTACCGGATGAGCATGCCGACTCCGATCAGCCCGAGCACGCCGATGCCGATGCTGGCGGCCCCGAGCGAGAACAGCGCGGTCAGGCCGGAGACGAGCAGAGGCGCCCCGGCCTGTCCGGCGTCCCCCGTGAACCGCCACGCGCCGAGGAACGGAGCAGGATCGGTGCGGGGTGCCAGGTCCGCGCCGAGAGTCATCAGGATGCCGCTGCCCACGCCGTTCGCGACGGCCATGGCGATCGCCACGACGGTGAACCATGTCTGGTTGACGACGAAGGCGAGCGCGATGTGCGTGATGGTCAGGCCGAGCATCGACGGGAGGGCCGACCAGAGGCGGCCGTACCGGTCCATGATCTGGCCGGAGGTGTAGAAGAGCGCGAAGTCCACGGCGCCCGCGATGCCGATGATGAGTGCGGTGTTCGCCGGCGCGATGCCGATCGCCACGGCGAACAGGGGGAGGATCACCGTGCGCGACGAGCGCAGTGCTGCGATCAGAGCGGCGCTCGTGCCCATGCGCAGCAGCACGGCACGGTTGAGTCGGATGGTGCGGAAGAGGCCCTGCGTACGCTCGCGCGCCTCCTCGCGGCCGGCATCCTCGACGCCCTTGCCGTGCGCCGTTTTCGTCGCGACGGGAGCACCGTTCGCGGCGACGGTCTGAGCAGGATCGGGCACGATCAGCAGCACGACCGTTGCTGCCAGGCACATCACGATGTGCACCCAGAAGACGGCATGCGGGTCGCCGAACAGGGCTATGACTCCTGCGCTGATGAACGGTCCGATGAACCACCCGCCGCGGAAGACGCCCCCCAGCGTCGACAACGCACGGGCGCGATACTGCACGGGAACGTAGCCGGTCATGAACGCGTGGCGGGCCAACGCGAAGACGCTCGTGGCCAGGCCGATCAAGAAGACGCCGATGGTCAGAGCGAGCTCGCCGGGAGACACCAGGCACACGACGAGGCCGACGATGCAGAGCATCGCGGAGCCGATCATCGACCTCCGCTCGCCGAAGCGCGACACGACCCATCCGCTCGGGATGTCGCCGAGCATCTCACCGACCATGATCATGCCGCCGATGAATCCCGCCATCGCAAGACCGGCGCCCAGGTTGTGCGCCAGCACAGGGATGATCGGAATGACCGCGCCCTCGCCGATGGAGAACAACGCTGTCGGTAGGAATGCGGCGAGTGCGACGTCACGGATGCTGAAGGGCGTGTCGCTCGAACTCATGTCACCATCCAGCCTAAGTGGTATACCGCCGGGGTGACGCTCACGGCCGTCTCTGTTCAATCGCAACTAGGCTTGAGCGGACATGATCGAACTCGACTTGAGCGCGCAGATCTCGGATGTGCGCGCGACATTTGCAGACATCCGTGCCGTCGTCGACCCGGATCGCCTGCGCGCCGACATCGCGAGGCTGAGCGAGGAGGCCGGCGTCCCCGACCTCTGGGACGACCCGGAAGCCGCGCAGAAGGTCACGAGTGCGCTCAGCCATCGTCAGTCCGAGCTCGCGAAGATCGTGGGCATCGAACAGCGACTCGATGATCTCGAGGTGCTCGTCGGGCTGGCGAACTCCGAGGGCGACGACGAGTCGGCCGAAGAGGCCAAGAACGAGCTGCTGGAACTGCAATCGACGGTCGGCGAGCTCGAGGTGCAGACACTGCTCGACGGGGAGTACGACGAGCGTCCGGCCGTCGTCACCATCCGTGCCGGTGCCGGTGGCGTGGATGCCGCCGACTTCGCCGACATGCTCCTTCGCATGTACTTGAGGTGGGCCGAGCAGCACGGCTACCGGGTACAGGTGATGGATACGAGCTACGCCGAAGAGGCTGGCATCAAGTCCGCGACGTTCGAGGTGGATGCCCCCTACGCGTTCGGTACCCTGTCGGTCGAGGCCGGAACGCATCGTCTGGTGCGCATGAGCCCGTTCAACTCGGCGGGCAAGCGGCAGACCTCCTTCGCGGCCGTCGAGGTCATTCCGCTGATGGAAGAGGCGCAGGAGGTCGAAATTCCGGAGTCCGACATCCGCGTCGACGTCTTCCGGTCGTCCGGACCAGGCGGTCAATCCGTCAATACAACCGACTCGGCCGTTCGCATCACCCACTTGCCGACGGGAATCGTGGTCTCGATGCAGAACGAGAAGTCGCAGATCCAGAACCGTGCCGCAGCGATGCGCGTTCTGCAGTCTCGCCTGCTTCTGGTGCAGCGCGAAGCCGAGGCCGCAGCGAAGAAGGAGCTAGCCGGCACGATCACCGCCAGCTGGGGCGACCAGATGCGCTCCTACGTGCTCGCGCCGTACCAGATGGTGAAAGACCTGCGAACTGACCACGAGGTGAACAACCCGCAGGCGGTTTTCGACGGCGACCTCGACGGGTTCATCGCCGCAGGCATCCGTTGGCGCAAGCGCAAGGTCGACTGACGCTGCGCGCAGGTGAGTCGCTCGGTCGCATCCGGCGGTGGTGTGCTTAGTCTTGGCGAGTCATGATTCGGTTCGACCACGTCAGCAAGAGCTACAAGGGCACCCCCAGACCTGCGCTCGACGACATCACCACAGAGGTTCTCCGTGGCGAGTTCGTCTTCGTCGTCGGTGCCTCCGGCTCCGGCAAGTCCACATTCCTGCGTCTCGTGCTGCGGGAGGAGAAGGCCACTCGCGGCAAGCTGCACGTGCTAGGCCAAGACCTTTCGACCATCTCGAATCGCAAGGTCCCCTACTTTCGCCGCAACGTCGGTGTGGTGTTCCAGGACTTCCGCCTGCTCACCAACAAGACGGTCTTCGACAACGTCGCCTTCACCCTCAAGGTGATCGGCAAGTCGAAGGGGTTCATCCACGAAGCCGTGCCGGATGTCCTTGCCATGGTCGGTCTGGACGGCAAGGCGCAGCGCCTTCCGCACGAGCTCTCGGGTGGTGAGCAGCAGCGCGTCGCGATCGCACGCGCGGTCGTGAACAAGCCGCAGATCCTGCTCGCGGACGAGCCGACGGGCAACCTCGACCCGGCGACCAGCGCAGGCATCATGGCGGTGCTCGAACGAATCAACGCGGGCGGAACGACAGTCTTGATGGCCACCCATGAGGCAGGCATCGTCGACCAGATGCAGAAGCGCGTGATCGAACTGGTCGACGGCACGTTGATCCGAGACGAGCGACACGGAGGTTACGGCGTGACCGCGGCGATGCCCGTCATTCGGCCCGCTGAGTCGGCGCCGCCTGTCGAGGTCGAGTCGTCGGAACCGACAGAGTCGATCATCGCTG
>DASZMW010000063.1:0-10447 GCA_035551735.1 Humibacter sp.
GCACTTCTTGGCTGACGAGAGCTGGTCCTCGAAATGTACACCTGCCGCACCGGCGTCGATCATCTGCTTCATCAGCTCGAAGGCGTTCAGCACGCCGCCGAAGCCGGCCTCGGCATCCGCGACGATGGGCGCGAGCCAGTCGATCCCGGCACCGCCCTCGGTCGTCTCGATCTGGTCGGCACGCAGCAGTGCGTTATTGATCCTGCGCACGACCGCCGGCACCGAGTTCGCCGGGTAGAGGCTTTGATCCGGGTAGGTCTGACCGGAGAGGTTCGCGTCGGCCGCCACCTGCCATCCCGAGAGGTAGATCGCCTCGAGGCCGGCGCGTACCTGCTGCACGGCCTGGTTGCCGGTGAGCGCGCCGAGTGCCGCGACCCACTTCGGGTCGCCCGGGCCGGTGCCGTCCGACGAGGGCACCTCGGTGCGCTGCAGCTGCTCCCACAGCCGCTCGGCTCCGCGCCGGGCCAGCGTGTGCTCCTCGGACACCCGTCCGCGCAGTGCGATCACGTCGGCGGCGGTGTAGTCGCGACGGATGCCGTCCCACCGCGGATCCGCGCTCCACTCCAGCTCCAGCTCGTCGGCGGTCTGCGTCTGGTCGCCTGGACGGCGAGCGTTCTGTGCGGTCATCGTGTCCTCCTGGTGCGGTGTAGTGGTGCGGTGTCGTGAAACGAGGTCTGCGCCCAGCCTGCGACGACCGGGCAGCAGCGACCGCAGATTCGGAAGAAGAAGGTGGGCGCGAGTTCTGCCCGGCAGAAATTCCTGGCATTCCCTGCGAATCGCAGAAGATCGAAGGTTCTTCTGTTTGCCGCCTGTGATACGCCATGACACCATCGGGAAATGGTCATGGTCGATCGGACACGTACTGCCGCAGCATCCGCGGCGAGCGCCGGTGCGCGTGCCGCCGACGAAGCGGACGAGCTGGATGCGCTGACACTCGGCCGCAGAATCCGCGAGCATCGCCAGCAGCGCGGCATGACCCTCGACCAGTTGGCCTCCGCCGTCGACCGAGCACCGTCGCAGGTGTCGATGATCGAAAACGGCAAGCGTGAACCTCGGCTCACGATGCTGCGCACGATCGCAACCGCCCTGGGCACCACCGTCGACGAGCTGGTGAAGCCCGAGGCGCCGAACGAACGCGCCGCGCTCGAGATCGCAGTGGAGCGAGCAGTGCGTGGACCGGTGTTCGCCTCGTTGGGCCTGCCGGGCATCCGCACCTCGAAGTCGCAGAGCGACGAGGTGCTGAAAGCGCTCCTCGGGCTGCACGGCGAGATCGAGCGGCTGCACAAGGAGCGGGCTTCCACTCCGGAGGAAGCACGACGCGCGAACGCGGAGCTGCGACAAGAGATGCGCGACCGCGACAACTACTTCGAGGAGCTCGAGCAGCAGGCATCCGCTCTGCTCGAAGCGGCCGGCCACTCGGGCGGACCGGTATCGCAGCAGACCGTCAGCGACATCGCGGGCCGACTCGGGTACACGCTGCACTACGTTGGCGACCTTCCCTACGCCACCCGCTCGGTGACCGACAAACGCAACCATCGCATCTATCTGCCTGTGCAGCAGTCGTCGTCACGTGACTCCCGCACCCCCGTGCTGCAGGCGCTGGCGAGCCAGGTGCTCGGTCACGACGAGCCGCGCAGCTATGCAGACTTCCTTCGGCAACGCGTCGAAACGAATTACCTCACCGCCGCCGTGCTGTTGCCCGAGAAGGATGCCGTGCGCCTGCTCACCGAGGCCAAGAACCTGCGCCGCATCTCGATGGAAGACCTGCGCGACGCCTTCGCGGTCTCGTACGAGACCGCGGCGCACCGCTTCACCAACCTCGCGACGCGTCGGCTCGGCATCCCTGTGCACTTCATGAAGGTGCACGAGTCGGGGACCATCATCAAGGCGTACGAGAACGACGCTGTGCGCTTTCCGTCGGATGCGACGGGTGCGGTCGAGGGCACCACCGTGTGTCGCAACAGGACGGCGCGCACCGTGTTCGAGGCATCCGACCGCTTCAGCCCCTGGTATCAGTTCACCGATACCCCGACCGGCACGTACTGGTGCACGTCGCGCATAGAGAAGGCCAAGGAGGGCGAGTATTCGGTGAGCGTCGGCGTGCCTTTTGCGCACGTGAAGTGGTTCCGTGGCCGGGAGACGACCCATCGGGCGGTGTCACGATGCCCTGACGAGAGCTGCTGCCGCAGAGCGCCGGCCGAGCTCGCGGATGCGTGGGCCCCCTACGCCTGGCCCGCCGCGCGCACGCCGACGTCGCTGCTCGCGGCACTCCCGACCGGCAGCTTCCCCGGCGTGGACGAGACCGAGGTGTACGCGTTCCTGCAGGGGCACGCGCCCGCAGCGCTAGACCACGAGTAATTCGCGAAGGCGAGCCCGCGTCTCGTCGCGCACCCCGAGCGAGTCCAAGATTCCCTTCGTGTCGACCGCGACATCCCTCACGATCGGCAGCTTGTCCTGCAACCACTCGTCCACCTGCGCCGTCGACCAGGTCGCCTGCCGGTCGGTCGTCGGACCGTGCTGTGCGGTACCGGCCATGGCGCGAACGGATGCGACGTAGTCGTCAGCGACGGCATCCGGTCCGACTCCCGCGTTGCCGAGCAGGATCGTGGAGATCATCCCGGTTCTGTCCCTGCCTGCGCTGCAGTGCACGAGCATGCCAGGATCTGCGCCGGCGATCGCTTCGAGCGTCCCGCACACGAGTTCGGGCTGCAGCCGCCAGTTGTGCCGCCAATACTCGGGCGAATCGAGGATCGGAAAGCACACGCGCTGGAATTCGGGATCGTCCTGATCCTCGGTCGGGGCACTGACGATCGTGACGCGCCCGATCGCCGTGGTCGGGACCTCCGGATCATGGTCGCGTCGCCCCGCCTCGTACTCGTTGCGCAGGTCGACCACCGACTTCAGGCCCCAGGCACGGGCATCCAGCCAGCCCTTCGCCGTCAGCCGCTCCCGACGCGGCCCCCGGGCGATCCGCCCGTACGCCGTCTCGCCGGTCGCCGACAACGGAGTCGGCAGCCCGCCGAGATCCCGCGCGTTGATGTAGCCGTCCCAGGCGAGCGTTCTCATCCGCGCAGTCTACGAACGCGTCTCCGCCGTCGCCTCCACGAGATGTCGTTTCAACTGCAGAAATGGAGCGACCGCTCGAACCATGGAGCCATTTCTGCAGTTGAAACGACATCTCGACCGTCGTTCTCACGCGCCGTACGCGCGCTGGCCGTCGACCCAGGTGCCGACGACGACAGCATCGGCGATCTCGTCCGCCGGCCGGCGGAACGGGTCGCGATCGAGCACCGCCACGTCGGCCGCGTAGCCCACTCGCAGGTGTCCGGTCGTGGTGTCGCGATGGTTCACCCACGCGCTGCCCGCCGTGTAAGCGTCGAGGAAGGTGCCAAGGTCGAGCGCCTGCTCCGGGCCGAGCGGCGGGACATCCTCTCCGCTGTCGACCCGGTTGACCGCGGCGTGCGCCGCCTCAAGCGGATTCGCCGTGCTCACCGGCCAGTCGCTGCCGCCCGCCAGGCGCGCGCCGGCGTTTCGCAGCTCGGCGAACACATACTGCCGATCCACCAGCGACGGATCGAGGAACGGAATGGTCAGCTCGTCCATCTGCGGCTCGTGGCTGGCCCAATACGCCTGGATGTTCGCGGCAGCCCCCAGCGTCGCGAACCGCGCAACATCCACAGAATCCACCACCTGCAGATGCGCCAGATGGTGCCGGCCGTCCGTCACTCCGTTCGCCCCGCGCGCACGTTCCAGCGCGTCGAGCCCCTCGCGCACAGCCCGGTCACCGAGCGCGTGCAGGTGCACCTGCAGCCCGGCCGCGTCGATGGCGACAACGGCTTCGGCGAGCGCTTCCGGATCGAGAAAGCTGTGGCCGCTATTTCCTGTCGCGTGTCCGTGGCCGTCGAAGTACGGCTTGGTCATCGCGGCGGTGAAGTTCTCCGCGACGCCGTCGAGCATGATCTTCACGCTGTCGAGGCGGAAGCGCTCCGGATGTCCCAGCGCGCCGGCAGCGTCGCGTCGCCTCAGCATCTCTTCGAGTTGCTCCACACCGCGGTCGCGCTCCCACCACTGGGCGCCGACCACGCGTGCGACCAGCGCGCCCTCCGCGACCGCGCGGTGGTAGGCATCCGCGATGTCGGGCAGCCCGAACACCGCGCCGACCATGGCGTCCTGCCACCCTGTGATGCCAAGCGCGAGCAGTTCGCTCTGCGCGCGGAGCAGGCCGGCGTACGCGAAGTCGGCGTCGATCGCGGCGATCAGCCGTTCCACGAGTGCAGCCGCACCTTCATGGAGGGTGCCCGTCGGCGACCCGTCGGCGTTCCGCTCGATGCGCCCGTCGGACGGGTCGGGCGTCGAGGTGTCGATGCCCGCCAGCTGCAGGGCGCGCGAGTTGACCCACACCCCGTGGTGATCGCGGTTGTGCAGCATGACGGGCCGGTCGCTGACCGCCGCATCGAGCGCAGCCGCGGTCGGTGTGCCGCCGGTGAAGAACTCCATCGACCACCCGCCACCGGTGATCCACCGCTCATCGGGATGCTCGCGCCGGTACGCCGCCACCCGCGCCACGCACTCCGCTGCATCGGCGGCACCGACCAGGTTGCACTGCAGCAGTTCGACCCCTCCCTGCACAGGATGCGCGTGCGCATCCTGGAATCCCGGCAGAAGCAGCCCGCCGTGCAGGTCCACCACCCGCGTGCCCGGTCCGATCAGCCCGCGCAGCTCGTCGTCGTCACCCACAGCGACGATCAGCCTGTCGGTGACGGCGACTCCCCCGGGGCGCGAGACGGTCATGCCCTCGCTGAAGATGGAGCCGCCGGTGAAGACGGTGTCGGCGGCCCGCGTCACGCGAACGCTCCGATGCCTGTGAGCTCGCGGCCGATCACAAGTTGATGGATCTCGTCCGTCCCCTCGTACGTGCGCACCGCCTCGAGGTTCGCCGCGTGCCTCATCACGGGAAACGCATCGGTGATGCCGTCGCCGGCCAGGATCGACCGGGAGGTATGCGCGATCTCGAGCGCCTCGCGCACGCTGTTCAGCTTGCCGACGGAGATCTGCGCCGGGGTGATGCGGCCCTTTTCCTTGAGCCGTCCCAGGTGCAGCGCGGTCAGCATGCCCTTCTCGTATTCGACGAACATGTCGGCGAGCTTGGCCTGGATCAGCTGGCGTGCGCCGATCGGCGCGCCGAAGACCTCCCGAGTTCTGCTGCGCTCGATCGCCGCCTCCAGGCAGCTGCGTGCAGCGCCCATCGCTCCCCAGACGATGCCGTATCTCGCCTCGTTGAGGCACGCGAACGGCGCGGAAAGCCCCTTCGCCTCTGGTAAACGGGCGGACTCCGGCACCCTCACACCATCGAGCCGCACGTCGCACTGGATCGACGCGCGCATCGAGAGCTTGCCATCGATGGGCGTCGCGGCGAAGCCCGCGGATTCCGTCGGCACGATGAATCCGCGCACCACACCCTCGTCGTCCTTGGCCCACACGATCGCGATGTGTGCGACGGATGCCAGGCCGATCCACCGCTTCGCGCCGTCGATCACCCAGTCGTCGCCATCGCGTACCGCGCGGGTCGTCATCGCCGCAGGATCGCTGCCGCCTGCGGGTTCGGTGAGGGCGAAGCATCCGATCACCTCGCCCGCAGCCATTCGCGGCAACCACGTGGTCTTCTGTTCCTCCGAGCCGTGCTTGGCGATGGCGGACATCGCCAGCGATCCCTGCACCGAGACGAATGTGCGCCACCCGCTGTCGGCGGCCTCGAGTTCATTGCAGACGAGACCGTAGGCGACGGGGCCCGCGCCGGCGCATCCGTGGCCCGTGATGTGCATGCCGAGGAAGCCCGCTTCCGCGAGCTCTAGGATCAGTTCCCGCCTGAAATGCTTGTTCTCGAAGTCGTCCTCGATGATCGGCAGGATGCGCTCGGTCGCGAACGCGCGCGCCTTGCGCCGCCATGCGATCTCGTCGGCACTGAGTAGCGCGTCGAGGTCGAAGACGGAATCGACGATGAGGGTCATGGTCTTCCTTCGTTCGGATATGGGCGCCCTTCGACTCGCTGTGCTCGCTCAGGGAGCCGACCGGTTTCGCGCCAGTCGGCTCCCGGATGCTCGCCGAGCCGGGGCGGCAGGCTCTCGTAGATGGTGGTGATGCCGTCGATGCGTACCGGATCGGCGACGAACCTGCCGTCGCGATCGCCGTCGCCGATCGATACCGTCGGCTGCAGACCGAGTGACTCGGCGAACGCGATAGCCTCGCCAACTGTGTTGACAAGCCCAGCAGGGACTCCGACCGCGGTCAGCCGTTCCACCCACTCGGCCGCCTCCGCGGTGCCCAAGCGCTCGTCGATCAGCGCGTGAAGTTCGCGTCGAAGCGCGGCGCGCTGCGGGTTGGTCGCATATCGGTCGTCTGGGCCGATCCCGATCTCCTCGGCCAGCGCCGCGAACTGCCGGTCGTTGCCGACGGCGATGACGAGCTCCCGGTCGGATGCCCGGAACAGCTCGTACGGCGCGATGCTGGGATGCGCGTTCCCCATCCTCGCCGGCGACACCCCTGTCGCGAGGGTGCCGGATGCCTGATTCACCAGGGCGCTGAGCAGGCTCGACAGCAGGTCGACGCGCACCCTCGTTCCGACTCCTGTGCGGTCGCGATCGCGCAGCGCGAGCAGAATGCCGCTCAGCGCGTTGAGCCCGGTGATCACGTCGACCAGCGCGACGCCCGCCTTGCTCGGTTCCCCCTCCGGCGCACCCGTCACACTCATCAGGCCGCCGACCGCCTGCACGAGTAGGTCGTAGCCGGGCAGAGACGCGCCCGCGCCGTCGCCGAACCCGGTCACCGAGCAGTACACGACTCGTGGATTGAGCTCCCGCACGGAGTCGAAGCCGAGCCCGAACCGCTCCATCACGCCGGGCCTGAAGTTCTCGATCACGATGTCGGCGCTCGAGGTGAGCCTGCGGGCTTCGGCGAGGCCGGCATCCGTCGTCAGATCGCACACCACAGAACGCTTGTTGCGGTTCACGCTCGCGAAATAGGTCGAGTCGCCGTAGCGATCGCGGGGCGGCGCCCAGGCCCGGGTGTCGTCACCGGTCGGCGATTCGATCTTGATCACGTCGGCGCCGAAGTCGGCGAGCATCATCGTCGCGTACGGGCCGGCGAGCACCCGCGAGAAGTCGGCGACACGGATGCCGTCGAGCGGCAGCGCGCCACTGGAGTGCTTCTCACCCATCCATCCGCCTTCGCATGACCCGTGCCGCAGAACGGCGCAGGGACTGTTATTCATCCTAGATCGCATGATTCTGCGCAGCAGCGCCATGTGCCACACAGCCCCGCGATACGGTGTTGCTCATGGGCAAAGATCAGCCGTCGGCGACGCGAGTGGGACCGGCGGCGCGGGAGGCGATCTTCGCCCAGCTGGCCGACGCTGGCCGCGCCGAGCAGGTGGCGAGGCGCCTCACCGACGCGATCATCCTCGGCGTGCTCGAAGACGGCGAGCGCTTGCCGAGCGAAACGGAACTCGCACGACGCTTCGGCGTCGCGGTCATCACCGTGCGGGAGGGGCTCGGGATGCTCCGCGAGAGCCGGCTCGTCGAGACACGTCGCGGCCGCGACGGAGGCAGCTTCGTCACCTCGGGCACCGGTCACGAGGGTGCACTCGAGGCCAGGCTCAGCACGGTGTCGCGGGTAGAGCTCGCTGACATGGCGGTGTACTTCGCGACGATCCTCGGCGGATGCGCCGAGCGTGCCGCTGCACGCTCCACCGATGACGAGGGCGACCGGCTCGCGACCTGGCTGAGTGGAGCATCCTTCGACTCCCCCGCTGCGGCGCGTGCGAACACCGGCGGTTTCTACCTCGAGGTTGCCGTGCTGAGCCAGTCGCCGAGACTGGTGCGCGAGCAGATCCGCGTTCAGGCTGAGTACGGCCCTTTGCTTCTGCTGGCGTTGGACGACAGCACGGAGCGCGAGAGCACCGCGCGCGTCAACGCGTCGATCGCCGACGCGATTCGCGCGCACGACGGCGAACGGGCACGTGAACTCGTGCTCGGCCAGCTCGATGCACACAGCCGAGGGCTGCTTCGGGCAAAGGATGCCCTCGATCGCGAGGCGGTGACGAGTGGTCCCACGCGACTCCATCCAGCTCCCTGAGCGACGCGCAACGGAGTCCCCCCAGGTCTCTGAGCGACGCGCAGCGGAGTCGAAGGGCGCCTCAGCCGCTCACGAGATCTCCGCGCTCATCGCCGCGGTCTTCGACTCGCTCGAGTCCTGGCGCACCGAGATCCTGAGCACGCTCGGCACCAGCACGACACCCGCAGCGCTCGACGACGTCGTCTCCCGCAGAGTGCTTCCCCTACTCACGGACGACGCGCTCTTGATCGGCGCGGGTTTCATCGCCTCGCCCGACTACGTGCACGGTCGCGACGTGCACTTCGCGTGGTGGCTCGGGCCACTCGAGTCCGGCCCGATCTTCGGCAGCACGCAGGAGCCGACGCGGCTCGACCTCTCAACACGCGGGTACGCCGACTACCTGCGCGACGTGCGCGGCCTCGAGTGGTACGCGACGCCGGCCGCCACCATGCTGGGCCACGTCACCGGGCCGTACGTCGACCATCTCTGCACGTGCGACTACATCCTCACGCTGACCCTCCCGGTGCTGGCGGAAGACCGCATGCTGGGCGTGATCGGCGCGGACATCGCCGTGCGGAGGCTGGAAAGGGAGGTCATTCCGGTGTTCCTCACATCACACGAACCGCTCGCTCTCGTCAACGCCGACGGCCGCGTCGTCGTGTCGGGCGAGGCATCCGTCGCTCCGGGATCGCTCGTGCGAGATGCCACCTCGTGGTGGGACTGTGCCGGAACTCCGCTGCGGGTCGTCTCGCTCGGCGCGATTCGCGACAACCCGTCCTAGCAATCATTGCAAACCGGATGATTTAGCGCGCGCCCTTCGCCTAGGCTGGCGTCGAGCGTGCACCGACGGACGCCTCCGCGGCCGCCACGAGATACGAGAAGGGGCTCTCATGAGCTACTACGCAGTGGTCGATCCGGCCACCGGGGAGACGATCAAGGAATACCCGACGATCACGGATGCCGAACTCGGTGACGCGATAGCGCGAGCGGATGCCGCCTACCGTGGCTGGGGCCGCACGACGACGCCGGCCGAGCGCGCGGAGCTCATCCGCAAGGTCGGCGACCTGCACACGGAGCGCCGCGACGAGCTCGCTGCGATCATCGTGCGTGAGATGGGCAAGCCGCTCGAACAGGCCTACGGCGAGGTGGACTTCGCTGCCGACATCTATCGCTATTACGCGGACACCTCTCCGGATGTGCTGAGGGACGAGCCGATCACGTTGCTCGCCGGCGAGGGGAGCGCGATCATCCGCCGCACCCCGCTCGGGGTGCTCCTGGGCATCATGCCGTGGAACTTCCCCTACTACCAGGTGGCCCGCTTCGCCGGACCGAACCTGATCATCGGCAACGCGATCCTGCTCAAGCACGCGCCGCAGTGCCCTGAGTCTGCGGCGGCCATCCAGCAGATCTTCGACGACGCCGGATTCCCCGACGGCGCGTACGTGAACATCTACGCCACGAACGAGCAGATCGAAGACGTGATCGCCGATCCGCGCGTGCAGGGCGTCTCGCTCACGGGCTCCGAGCGTGCCGGCTCCGCCGTGGCGGAGATCGCCGGCCGCAACCTCAAGAAGGTCGTGCTCGAGCTCGGCGGATCCGACCCGTTCGTGCTGCTGTCGACCGATGACATCGACAAGGTCGTCGAGGATGCCGCCGCTGCCCGTCTGGACAACTCCGGCCAGTCCTGCAACGCGGCCAAGCGCTTCATCGTGGTGGACGACCTCTACGACACGTTCGTCGACAAGTTCACGGCCAAGCTCGCCGAGTCGCAGCCGAGCGATCCGACGTCGGACGACAGCGTGCTGGGACCGCTCTCCAGCACCGCGGCCGCCGAGCGTCTGCAGGCGCAACTCGATCGCGCGGTCGCGAACGGCGCCACCGCACACGCCACCGGCGAACGCCGCGGCAACTTCTTCGCGCCCATCGTGCTCACCGACATCGCGCCGGACAACCCGTCGCGCCACGAGGAGTTCTTCGGCCCAGTCGCCTCGGTTTACCGCGCGGCAGACGAAGCGGATGCCGTCGCGAAAGCCAACGACATCCCGTTCGGCCTCGGTTCCTACGTCTACACGACCGACCCGGAGCAGGCCGAGCGCGTCGCCAACCGGATCGAGGCGGGCATGGTCTTCGTCAACCTCACGCTCGCCGACGGCGTCGAGCTGCCCTTCGGCGGCGTGAAGCGCTCCGGCACAGGCCGCGAGATGGGTCGCCTCGGAGCCGACGAGTTCGTCAACAAGAAGCTCATCCGCACCGCGTAGTCCCCGCCAGGCCCGCCACCCCCGTCGACCCGGCACTGTATCGCCGAGCCACCCTGCTATTCGCGTGAATACGATGCAGG
>DASZMW010000064.1:0-5126 GCA_035551735.1 Humibacter sp.
CCCACCGGCCGCGGTGACATCGACCTCGGGCGCAACGACGATGCGGAGGTCGTGCGGGCCATCCTGAACGTTCACATCGGCAGGCTCAGTGGCGACGAGGTGGCGAAGCGGCAGCTCCCTGCTTCAGCGATACAGCGGGAGGAGCTTGGCTTGCTCGACGAGCCAGGGGCTGAACGCCCATGGGGTGCTCAGCAGGGATGCTGCGAGCTCGGCGGGCGCGACCGCAGCGAACTCCGCGACCTCGTCCGGATTCGCCGTCGGGGCGCCGACGGCCCGCGCTACGTAAACGGGGCAGATCTCGTACTCGACGATGCCGTTCGCGTCGGCCGCCTTGTACGTGAAGTCGCGGAGCGCGAGCTCGAGGCCGGCCAGCTCGAGGCCGAGCTCGTCGCTGGCATGCCGCCGAACGGCATCCTCGATGTGCTCGCCCGGAGCGGGATGCCCGCAGAAGGCGTTCGTCCACACGCCGGCGAAGGTGCGCTTCGACAGGGCTCGCCTCGTGACGAGCACGCGGCCGTCGTCGAGCAGTACATGGCATGAGAATCCGAGGTGCAGCGGGGTCTCCACGCCGTGCACGGATGCCTTCGGCGCGGTTCCGATCGGCTCGCCCGCGTCATCCAGAAGCACGACAAGGCTCGAGTCGACGGCGACCGTCACGACGCGGCTCGTCTGGCCGCGTACCCGGCGACGGTGTCGACCAGGGATTCGGCCGTGCGGTCCACCGCGATCGCGTCGACGCGTAGACCTGCGGCACGTGCATCGCGAGCCGTGCGCGGTCCGATCGCGGCTACCAGCGTCGACGACGGCACAGGGCCGAGCTGCCGCTGCACCTGCTCCGCCACGCTGCCCGAGGTGACCAGAATGGCGTTGATGCGGCCGGATGCCACGTCACCGATCACGTTCGCGGCGATCGGAACGCCGACGGTGCGGTACGCGACGACCGACTGCACGTCGTGCCCGAGGCGGGCGAGACCCTCGGTGAGAGTCGGCTTCGCGATCTCGCTGCGCAGGGTGAGCACCTTGAGTGGAACGACCCCGCGTGTGGCCTCGCGCCACTCGTCGAGCAGTCCGTGGGCCGAGTTGTCGTCGGCCGGCACCAGGTCGGCGCGGTAGCCGGTGGCGAGCAGCGCCGCGGCAGTCGTTTCGCCGACGGCCGCGATGCGGGTGTGCGGCGGAATGCGCGTCTGGTGCGCCGACAGTACATCGACGGTGGTCGCGCTCGTGATGGTGAGCCAGTCGAAGTAGCCGGCGGTGAGGGCCGTCAGCGCCTGCTCGAGCGCATCCTCATCAGCGGTCGGAGCGAAGTTGATCATCGGCGCCACGACGGGGACGCCGCCGTGCCCACGGATGTCAGCCGCCACAGAGTCGCCCCAAGGGCCTCCGCGCGGCACGAGCACGCGCCAGCCGGCGAGAGGTTTCGGACCCTGGGTCGGGATCGGACCGGTCGTCATCGGGTCGCACCCTTCAGCGGCGCCAGCCGCGCGGCGCCGCCGTCGAGGAGTTCATCGACGACGCGCTGCGCTACGTCGTCCGCTGCCTCGAGCAGGGCGGATTGCCCGCTGCCCTCGAGGCTCGCAGCGTGCGATGAGGTCAGCTTCTCGGTGCCGTCGAGGCTGTACACGGTCGCGGTCACGAAGAGGAGCCCGTCTTCGATGAGAGCGGTGACCCCGAGCGGTGCGGCGCATCCCGCCTCGAGCCCGGCGAGCACGCCGCGCTCGGCGGCCACGTTCGCTCGGCTCGTCACGTGATTGACCGCAGCGAGCGCTTTCGCGATCGTGCGGCCCTCCGGAGTGGCGGCGGTCTGTCTGCGTGTTTCGAGCGCGAGCGCGCCCTGTCCGGGAGCTGTCGGCCACTGGGCGAGCTCGAGGTGCTGAGTTGCGGCATCCGCACGGCCGAGCCGTCCGATGCCAGCAGCGGCGAGCAGGACCGCATCGAGTCGTCGGTCGTTCTCGACGTCGCCGAACACCCTGCTCAACCTGGTGTCGATGTTGCCGCGCATGTCGACGACCTCGAGATCCGCACGGGCCGACAGCAGCTGCGCGACTCGTCGCGGCGAACCGGTACCGACGCGAGCCCCTGCGGGGAGCGTCTCGAGCGTGAGGTGATCGCGCGCGCACAGCACGTCGCGGGCATCCGCTCGTTTCGGCACTGCGGCGAGCAGGATGTCGGGGTGCGGCGCGGTCGGAAGATCCTTCAGCGAGTGCACGGCGACATCGATCTCGTCGTTCAGGAGCGCGTCGCGTAGCGCGCCAGTGAAGACGCCGGTGCCGCCCAGCTGGGCGAGCGGTTCGGTGGTCGTGTCACCGTGGGTGGTGATCGTGACGAGCTCGATCTCGAGACCGGACGCCTTCGCCAGCGAGTCGGCGATCTGTCGCGTCTGCGCCAGCGCCAGTGCGCTGCCGCGTGTGCCGACCCGCAGAGCGGTCATCGCGCTTCGACCTTGTCGGTCCGCGCGCCGACCGGCTCATGGTCGGGCCACGGTCCGAGGTCGGTCACGTGGGCACGCTGTTCGGGCGCGACGTCGTTCAGGCGCTCCTCGATCAGATCGACCAGGCCGGCGATGAACGTCGGGTGGGTGCCAGGCGTCGGCACGCGTAAGGCGCGCAACTCGTTTTCGGCAGCGGTGCTGAGCGCCTCGTTATCGAGGTCCCACACCACCTCCATGTGATCGCTGACGAAACCGAACGGCACGATGATGACCGCGCGGGTGTCACCTGCAGCGGCGAGGTCGGCGATCGCATCGTTGATGTCCGGCTCCAGCCACGGCGTGCGCGGGTCGCCAGAGCGCGACTGATAGACGAGCGACCACGGGATGCCGGCCGCCGCAGCCTCTGAGACGGCGTGCGCCACAGCGCAGTGCTGCGCGACGTAGGCGCCACCTGTGCCGAATTGCGGTCCGGATTCCGCCGCCGCCGCGGTTGGAATGGAGTGCGTCACGAACAGAATGTGGATGTCGTCGCGAGCCACGGCATCCGCTGCTCCCATGCTCGAGCGCCGCTCTGAGCCCGTCGACGTGTCGGAGGTCAGCTCCGCGACCGCCGCATCGACACCCTCGACGAGCGGGGTCACGAAGCCCGGGTGGTCGAAATACTCACGGATGCGCTCGATCGTCACGACGTCGGCGAGGCCGGTGTCGGCAAGCGCCTTCTCGAAGTCCTCGCGGTACTGTCCGACGCCGGAGTACGACGTGTAGGCACTGGTCACCAGCGCGAGCAGGCGGTCGTGACCGGCCTCGTGAGCGTCGCGAACGGCATCCGCGAAGTACGGGTCCCAGTTGCGGTTACCCCAGTGGATGGGCAGGTCGATGCCGCGTCGCGCGAGCTCCGCCTCGAGCGCGGCCTTCAGCTGCCGGTTCTGCTCGTTGATCGGGCTGACCCCGCCGTGCACGCGATAGTGATGGGCGACCTCTTCGAGCCGCTCGTCGGGCACCCCCCGGCCGCTCGTCACGTTGCGCAGAAACGGGATGACGTCGTCCTGGCCCTCTGGCCCGCCGAAGCTGGAGAGCAGGATCGCGTCGTATGTCGTCATTGCAAGACCTCGGGAACGTCTGTCACAGGAATACGCCGACCCGTGAAGAAGGGGACCTCCTCGCGCACGTGCCTGCGGGCATCCGTGGCGCGAAGGTCGCGCATCATGTCGACGAGATCGACGAGGTGATCTGACTCCATCGGCAGAAGCCATTCGTAGTCGCCGAGTGCGAAGGCGGCGACCGTATTGGCCAACACCGAACGGAACGCCGCACCCTTCCGACCGTGGTCGGCGAGCATGCGGCTGCGCTCGGCGTCGGGGAGAAGATACCACTCGTAACTGCGCACGAAGGGGTACACGGTGAGCCACTCCCGCGGCTCGAGCCCTCGCAGGAACGCCGGAACGTGCGCCTTGTTGAACTCGGCCGCGCGGTGCACGCCCATCGCATTCCAGGTCGGCAGCAGGTCGCGCAGTAGGGCCGTGCGCCGCAGGCGGCGCAGCCCGGCCTGGATGTCTTCGGCGACGGGGCCGTGCAGCCAGACCATGAGATCGGCGTCTGCCTTCAGGGCAGAGACGTCGTAGAAGCCGCGCACCGTGACGCCGGATGCCTCGACCTCGTCGACAGCTGTCGCGAGTTCAGAGGCTGCCGCGGCCGCGGGGTCGAGCGTCAGCGGGCGTCGGGGATCGCGCCGCCACACTGCCCACAGCGTGAAGCCGTCCAGCTGGGGCGATGCGTCGTGCTCGGGTTCGTGTGCTGCGGTACTGGGGGCGGGAGATTCGGATGCCGCGTCGGCAGCCGCCGGGTGAGTCATGGCATCCAGTCTCCCCCGTTGCGCTCTGTCGGGCAAAAGCAGCGCGAACACGCTCTCTTGCGACGCGGTTCCCCGGCGGTCGGATGATGTACATCGGCCGTACACCCCGCCGCCCCTTGCGTTGGCACCGTATTTGAACGCAAGCTGGACAAATCCGACGAAACCTCTGGGATGAACCGAATAAAAACCGACTTCGTGGTGTTGATAGATGCAAATGTCTGAATCGTTGAAGAACTCCAGCCGTGTCGCGGAGCAGACCTCCACGAACACGACCACCCGTCGCAAGCGCCCGAGCCGTGCGAAGGCGCGGCCCATCATGGATGCCCGTGCCAAGGTGATCTCTGCGTTCCCCTGGGCGCAGAATCTCTCCTACACGGAGCAGCAGCAGTTTGCCGACGAGCTCGCGCACCACCCCCGCGACCTGCCGAACGGGCAACTCGAGGCGCTCATCCTCTCGTGGAAGCAGCGCTCGCGAAGCGTTGCGTAAGCGAGCCGGGTAGGCAGACTTCAGCTCATCTGGAGCGGATGACCCGCACGGCGAGCCACACGGCGCCTGCGATCGCTGCCGCGACACCGGCGCCGACTGTCGCAAGGCCGATTGGATTCTCGCGTGCGGCAGTGCGGATGCGCTTTGGCACGTTGAGCTTGTCCTGGAGCGCATCCAGGCTCGACGCCAATTGGGCTCGCGCGGCAGCGACGTCCGCCACCGGATCGGCCTTCTTCGCCGATTCGGTGTTCTTGACCGGATCGGCCTTCTTCGCCGGCTCGCTGTTCGCCGTCGGTTCAGTGGTCATAGTCGCCCAGCCCCTTCACCGCGTTCACATCCTGCTTGACACTCTCGATGGT
>DASZMW010000065.1:0-22436 GCA_035551735.1 Humibacter sp.
AACACGCAGTCCAATTTCACCCTGCCGCTGGGCGTGCAGGCGTTTTCGTCGCAGTACTCGCAGGACACCGCGAAGGTGCTCGCATTCACGTCATTGTCGATGCTGCCGGCGCTGATCTTCTTCTCGGTCTTCGAGCGCCGCATCGTCGGAGGGCTCACCGGAGCGGTGAAGGGGTAGCGGCAGACCGACTCAGAGACACGGATGGCCCGACTCGCAATACCCGATCGCGAGCCGGGCCATCCGTCCGAGTGGACGTGCGGATCCGATTGCTTCGGCCGGCCTGCCCGGGCGAATGACTAGAGCGCCGCGAGCCGCGCGTACTGGTCGTACTGCTCACGGATGACCGGCCGGTGGTCCGGCTCCGGCCTGGCGACCACGTCGAGCGGCCACTCCGGTCGCGATCCGGTGAGCACCCATGCCGCCTGCACCGCGGCGCCGTCGGCCACGTACTCGCCCGGCGCCGGAATCACGACCGGAGCGTCGAACACCTGCGCGGCGACCGCTTGCACAGCAGGGTTGAGCGCCGCGCCGCCGACCAGCAGCAGACGTCGCTCTCGCACGCCGACCGCGCGAACGGCATCCAGCCCAGCGGAGAGCCCACCGAGCATGCCCTCGACGGCCGCCCGTGCGATGTTTTCGCGACGCGTCGAGGCGATCGAGAGGCCGTGCAGACTGGCCTTGGCGTTCGGCAGATTCGGGGTGCGCTCGCCCTCGAAGTACGGCACGAGCACCACGCCGTCCGAGCCGGCAGGCGCGCGCAATGCGAGGTCGGCGAGCCCGTCGAAGTCCACATCGAGCAGATCGGCGATCGAGCCGAGCACTCGTGCGGCGTTGAGGGTGGCGACGAGCGGAAGGAAGCGGCCGGAGGCATCCGCGAACCCCGCGACGGCGCCCGAGGTGTCGTGCGCCGAGCCGTCGGTCACGGCGAAGACCGTTCCGCTGGTGCCGAGGGAGATGACCACGTCGCCGGATGCCGCCCCGAGCCCGAGCGCGGCCCCCGCGTTGTCGCCTGCGCCCGGCCCGACGATGACGCCGGCACGAACCCGAACCGCTCCGCTCTGTTCGACGGTCGTGCCCGCCGAGTCGGCCGGGCCCAGCAGGCGTGGCAGCACGACGGTGTCGGATGCCTCGCCGGGCGCGTCCAACGCCGCGTCGGCGCCCCGGGCCTCACGACCGGCCCGTCCGAGTGCCAGTTCGAAGAGCGCGAGGTCGTAACCGTCGTCGTCGGGCGACCAATACGCGGTGCCCGACGCGTCGGAGCGATCGGTGACCAGTGCGTCCAGCTGGGGTCCGAGTGGTGACTCGTCGGCCGGGCCGTAACCGAGCAGGCGCCAGGTCAGCCAGTCATGCGGGAGCGCGACCGCGGCGACGCGCGCCGCGTTCTGCGGCTCGGCACCGCGGAGCCAGCGCAGCTTCGTCGCGGTAAAAGAGGCGACCGGCACCAACCCTGCGCGCGATGCGTAGGCTGCCGCACCCACCTCCTGCGTGAGCGCGGTCGCCGCGTCGGCGCTTCGCGTGTCGTTCCAGAGCAGAGCATCGCGGATGACGCGGCCGTCGGCATCCAGCACCACCATGCCGTGCTGCTGCCCGCCGATCGAGATCGCCGCGACGTCGTCCAGTCCGCCGGCTTCGGCGATCGCCTCGCCGAGGGCCTTCCACCACGCGGCGGGGTCGACCTCTGTGCCGTCCGGATGCCCGGCACGGCCAGAGCGCACGAGGACCCCGCTCTCGAGGTCCCGGATCACGACCTTGCAACTCTGCGTCGAGGAGTCGACGCCGGCGATGAGTGTCATGCGGTTTCCTTCGCGTTCAGTTCCCTGAGCGAGCGAAGCGAGTCGAAGGGCTCCTGGTGGGAACCCCTTCGACTCGCTGTCGCTCGCTCAGGGAGCGGTGGTGCTGTGCCGGCTCAGGACGGCGCGGGTCAGCGCGCGCCGAGCAGGTGCTCGGTCGCCAGCTGCTGCAGGCGAACGAAGCCGAAGCCCTTGCCGCCGAAGTAGGCATCCGTGTCGAAGTCCTCGGACGCCGACCTGTCGGCCGTGATCGAAGCGACCGTCTCGCCCTCGTTCAGCGTGGGCTGCTCGAGCTCGAAGACCTTTGCGGCGGTCAGTGCCTCCTGTACCTCGGGGTCGGCGCGGAATGCCGCGGCGCGCTCCTTCAGCAGCAGGTAGGTGCGCATGTTCGCTGCGGCCGAGTCCCACACGCCGGTGAAGTCCTCCGTGCGGCTCGGCTTGTAGTCGAAGTGACGCGGTCCGTCGTACGAGGGGCCGCCGTTCGGGCCGCCGTTCTCCAGCAGGTCGACGAGAGCGAACGCATTGTGCAGGTCGCCGTGGCCGAACGCGAGGTCCTGGTCGTACTTGATCGAGCGCTGACCGTTGAGGTCGATGTGGAAGAGCTTGCCGTGGTACAGCGCCTGGGCGATTCCGGCGGCGAAGTTGAGACCCGCCATGGTCTCGTGACCCACCTCGGGGTTGACACCGACGAGCTCAGGGTGCTCGAGCGAGTCGATGAAGGCGAGGGCGTGGCCGACGGTCGGCAGCAGGATGTCGCCGCGCGGTTCGTTCGGCTTCGGCTCGATGGCGAATCGGATGTCCCAACCCTGCGACAGCACGTGCTCGCTGAGGAAGTCGACGGCCTCTTTGTACCGGGAGAGCGCAGCCTGGATGTTCTTGGACGAGTCGTACTCTGCGCCCTCGCGTCCACCCCACATCACGAAGGTCTTCGCGCCGAGCTCGACTCCGAGCTCGAGCTGACGCAGCACCTTGCGGATCGCGAAGCGACGTACCTGACGGTCGTTGGAGGTGAACCCGCCGTCCTTGAACACCGGAGCGCTGAAGAGGTTGGTGGTCACCATCGGAATGATGATGCCGGTGTCGGCGAGTGCCTGCTTGAGGCGGTCGATCTGCTTCTGGCGCTCGGCATCCGTCGAGCCGAAGGCGAACAGGTCGTCATCGTGGAACGTGAGGCCGTATGCGCCCAGTTCACTGAGCTTCTCGACGCCCTCGACGACGTCGAGCGGAGGTCGGGTGGGGCCGCCGAACGGATCGGTGCCGTTGTAACCGATGGTCCAGAGACCGAACGAGAACTTGTCCTCGCGAGTGGGCGTGGCTGCCATGGAATGAGCCCTTCAGCGTCGTTGGTGAGTATTTGTTGCGCGGTCAAACATATCAGACCCTGGGCCGAGGGTCGAGGGGGTCGCGAGATTATGTGAGCGCTCTCCTTTCGCATCCGTTTCGACCAGCGCGCGGCTTGCTCGCGCTTGTGCCCGCGCTCGGCGATGGTCTAAACACAGTGGATGCCTTACCCCGATGAGAACCCCGGCCGCGTGCAGCTCGCGCGGCCGGCCGAGTACTTCCACGACGCGTTCCTTCTGGGAAACGGATGGCTCGGCGCGACCGTCCACGGGCGCCCAGGGACTGAGCAGTTCGACCTGAACCACGACACGCTCTGGTCGGGCGGACCGTCATCGGCGCAGCCTTCACCTCGCCACGACGTGCTGAACGATCTTCGCGACGCGATCGCTCGCGGCGACCATGAGGCCGCCGATGCGCTGGCGCGCCGTTTCCAGGCAGCGGGGTGGACGCAGTCCTATCAGCCCGTCGGAAGGATCCTCTGGCGATGGCAGCCAGCCGACGCTGTGCAGTCCGACTACCTGCGTGCCCTCGATCTCGGTCGCGCACGATCTGAGCTGGTGAACGGCGACGAGAAGCTGACGACGTTCGTCTCCCATCCGCACGGCGTGCTGGTGGCCGAGAGCTCGCACCTCGGTGAATGGGCTCCGGAGTTCCACACCCCGCATCGCGATGCCGAGGTCACCGTACAGGAGCTGGGCGGCGTCACCTGGCTGACCGCAGTGGGCCGCGCACCCGCTCACGTCGTTCCCGAATACGCGCGCGACGAGCATCCCGTGCGCTACGACTCGGCAGGCCCGGCACCCGACGGCACCGTGGCGGCCGGAATGGGCTGGGCCGTCGTGGCAGCCCTCGAGCGCACGAGCGACGGCGTCAGGCTCATCGCGACTGTCGAGACCGGCTTCCGTGGATGGTCCGAGCGGCCGTCGGCCGATCTGCCGGCGATCGCATCGCTCGCGCGGTCGCGGGTAGCCGACGCCTTGCTCCGCAGCACCGCCGAACTCCGGGAGGCACACGAGCGTGACTTCGGTTCGCTGTTCGACCGGGTGCGGCTTGATCTGACGCCGTCCGCGAATGCCGGCGCGATCGCAGCGCAGCGCTACTTCGACTTGGGACGATACCTGCTCATCTCCTGTTCACGCCCCGGAACGCAGGCCGCCACTCTGCAGGGCATCTGGAACGACGATGTTCGCCCCGGCTGGGGGAGCGAGTACACCACGAACATCAACGCCGAGATGAACTACTGGGGCGCCGAGGTGGCGGGGCTCGCCGAATCGCACGAGCCGTTCTTCGACCTGGTGTCCGATCTCGCTGAGGCCGGAGTGTCGACGGCGAGCTCGTACTACGCAGCAGCTGGCGCCACCACCCATCACAACACCGACCTGTGGCGCTTCACGGAACCGGTCGACGGTGACCCCCAGTGGTCGAACTGGAGTATGGGACTGGTCTGGATGTCTGCCCACCTCGGCCTCCGACTCGAGACCTCCTGGTCCGATGAGTTCGCACGCGAGGTCGCCCTGCCTCTCACGCGGCAGGTCGCAGCGTTCGTGCTCGACCAGCTGGTGGATGACGGCGATGACCTCGTCGTCAGCCCGTCGAGTTCGCCGGAGCACCGGTTCCGCGACGCGTGGGGCGTGGTCGGTGCCGTCACCACCGGCACCACGATCGACCAGGAACTCGCGCACGAAGCGCTGACCCGCCTCGGCCTGCTCGCCGCTCGGCTCGACGACCACGACGAACTCAGCGCACGTGCGGCGACGGCACTGACGAGACTGCGGATGCCCGCCATCGACTCCGCAGGCCGGTTGCGCGAGTGGGCCGACGGCCTCGAACCCACCGAGCCGGGCCACCGGCACCTGTCCCACCTCTACGGCGCGTTTCCGGGCTCTCGCATCACGCCGACGGCGACACCGGCGGAGTTCGCGGCCGTACGTGCCGCGCTCGACGAACGCCTCGTCAACGGCAGTGGGTACACCGGATGGAGTCAGGCCTGGGTGCTCTGCCTCGCGGCGAGGCTCCGCGATCCCGCTCTGGCGGCCACGTCACTCGACGTGCTGGTTCATGAACTCAGCTCGTCATCGCTGCTCGACCTGCACCCGCACGGCGAACGCCCCGGCGGCGTGCTCTTTCAGATCGACGGGAACCTCGGCGCCATCGCCGGGATCGCCGAATTGCTCATGCAGAGTCACGACGATGCGATCTCGCTGTTGCCGACGCTGCCTGCGCAGTGGCAGGCCGGCTCGGTGCGTGGCTTGCGTGCGAGGGGTGGATTCGTCGTCGACATCACATGGCGCGACGGGCGATTCGCGTCGGCGGTGATCCGCTCGTCGCCGTCGGCGGAGATCGTCGTCGAACTCGGACGGGATGTCGGGCCTCGCGTCACGGATGCCGCCGGCGACGTGGTCGAGGCCGTCGCGCTGCCTGCCGCGGCCGACGGATCCGTACGGTGGCGCTGGACCGCGCCCGAGGGCGGCGTCTCGTTCGTGGCCGGGCTGCGCTGAGGGCATCCGAGCGCCCGCGTGCCGGGGAACGGCCAGGGTGATTCAGGGGACTCAGCGGTGTGCGCGTGACCGCGCGCCGGAATCCATCTACTGAGTGGCATCGCTTCGATCCGCCGGTGGCCAGGATCCGAGCGAAAGTTTCTTGACGCGGGGGTCGGATATTGTCTATGGTCATCGAAGCGGTTCGATGATTTCGAGCCGCGACGCGAGCAATGTTGGCGTTCGTCCCCCGGCCCAATTCACCTCGCACCCCGGCGCCCGGGGCACCGCACGAAGGAGTGAGATGAAACGGCACATGGCCAGTAGCGACCCTTCGTCTGTCGCGGACGCGGCGACGGTGGCCCTCGCATGACCACGCAAGCGGTTCTCCAGGAGGCGGCCTCGTCGAACCTCGTGCGCGAGCAGGAGAACACGCTGAAGCGCGGTAGTCGTAAGCGAGCCGGAGGGAAACCGAACGGCAAGAAGTCGATCGGCATGTTCCTGTGCATCCTGCCGTTCCTCGTGCTGATCTTCGTGTTCTCGTACCTGCCGCTGTACGGCTGGATCTTCTCGCTGTACGACTACCAGCCGGCGCTCGGCCTGCAGGGCAGCGCGTTCGTGGGATTCCAGTGGTTCGAGATGCTGGTCAGCTCACCGACGCAGATGGCCCAGATCCTCCAGGTGCTCGCGAACACCCTGGCCATGAGCTTCCTCGGGATCGCGACGTCGATCCTGCCGCTGATCTTCGCCGTCTTCCTCAACGAGGTGAAGGCGCCGTGGTTCCGCAACATCGTGCAGACGCTGACCACGTTGCCCAACTTCATCTCGTGGGTGCTCGTCTACATGATCGCGTTCTCGCTGTTCTCCAGCTCGGGACTGGTCAACAGCGTGCTCACCGATTCCGGCATCATCACCACGCCCGTCAAGTTCCTCGACTCCGGCGACCACGTCTGGATCACGATGCTGCTGTGGAGCCTGTGGAAGGGGCTCGGCTGGGGAGCGATCATCTACCTGGCCGCCATCACCGGCATCGATCCGGCGCTCTACGAATCGGCGCGCATCGACGGCGCCGGCCGATTTCAGTTGATGCGGTTCATCACCATCCCGCAGCTGATGCCGACCTATGTCGTGCTGCTCATGCTGTCGGTCGCCAACCTGCTGAACAACGGCATGGACCAGTACTACGTGTTCCAGAACGCCTTCAACATGCAGCACATCCAGGTGCTCGACCTCTACGTCTACAACGTGGGGCTGACCGGCAACAACCTCTCGCTCGCGACCGCCATCGGCATGCTCAAGAGCCTCATCTCGGTCATCCTGCTGCTCACCGTCAACCTCATCGCGAAGCGTGCTCGCGGCACCTCGATCATCTAGGAGCGTTTGCAGCCATGGCCATTGCAACAGATGCCCGCCCCCAGAACACGCCGACGGTTCCGCGCCGCAGACGAGTGCGACGCACGAAGGGTCAGAAGGCCTTCGCCGTTTTCAACTACTCGATGTTCGCCATCTTCGCCCTGATCTGCGCCTACCCCTTCTACTACCTGATCATCAACTCCGTCAGCGCCAACAACCTCTCGGCACTGGGAGACGTGCGGTTCTGGCCGATCGGGTTCCATCTCTCGAACTACGGGCAAGTGTTCCAACTGCAGGGACTCACCCTGGCGACCGCAGTGAGTGTTGCGCGCACGGTTCTGGGGACGGCCGGAACCGTGCTCGTCTCGGCCTTCCTGGGATTCATGTTCACGCAGGAACGCATGTGGGGCCGGGCATTCTGGTACCGGTTCACCGTCATCACGATGTACTTCAGCGCAGGCCTGATCCCGGTCTTCTTGATCATCAAGGGCCTCGGCCTGACGAACAACTTCTGGGTCTATGTGATCCCGTACCTGGTGCAGCCGTTCAACATCATTCTCGTCAAGACGTTCGTCGAGTCCATGCCACGGTCGCTGCAGGAGGCCGCGGAGATCGACGGCGCGAACATCCTGCAGGTGTTCTTCCGCGTCTACCTGCCCAACATGACGCCGATCCTGGCGACGGTCGCGATCTTCTCGGCCGTTGCTCAATGGAACATGTTCCAGGACACCCTGATCTACATCACCGACCAGAGCCTGTACACGTTGCAGTACCTGCTTTACATGTTCATCAACCAGGCGAACAGCCTGGCGACGGCAGCGCAGAACGCGGCGGGGGGCAGTCTCAGCTCGATCGCCAGCGCAGCCACCTCGCAGACGTCGACCTCGATCCAGATGACGGTCGCCGTCGTCGTCGTGCTGCCCATCATCTTCATCTATCCCCTGTTCCAGCGCTTCTTCGTGAAGGGCATCATGCTCGGCGCGGTCAAAGGCTGACCCGCCGCCACCGTGCACCAAGAAAGGAATGCAGCAATGAAGCGTAGAGAGTTCCTCGCACTCGCAGGCGTCGGGGCCTTGGCCTCGGTGACGTTGTCGTCCTGCTCTCTCATCAGCGGCACCACGCCGAAGGCGACATCGGCGGGAGGCGCCTTCCCGAAGACCTGGAAGAAGCCGATCACGATCGACGTCTTCGACGACCTCGCGAACTACCAGGGCATCCAGACCGGATGGTTCGCGAAGCTCGTGCAAGACAAGTTCAACATGAAGCTCAACGTCATCGCACCGAACGTGGCGGGCGGCGGTGAGACCCTCTTCAACACGCGCTCAGCGGCCGGGGAACTCGGCGACCTCGTGGTCCTCGGCTCGTCGCAGCATCTCGACGAGTCTCTGAAGGGCGGCCTGCTTCTGGACGCAGCGTCGTACTACAAGAACATGTCGAACGTGAAGAAGTACGACACGGCGGTGACGTTCACGAACAAGGGCAAGAAGGGTACATTCGCCTTCCCGACGTCGGTGTCGTCGCTGAAGCCCACCCAGTCCTCTGAAAGCACCGAGCCCACATTCGGCCCGTATCTGCGCTGGGACCTCTACAAAGAGGCCGGCTTTCCCGAGATCAGCACGCTCGAAGACCTCGTGCCCGTGCTTCAGGACATGCAGAAGTCGGCTCCCAAGGCTCCGAACGGAAAGCCGGTCTACGGGCTGTCCCTGTTCAAGGACTGGGACGGCAACATGATGAACAACGCGAAGCAGCCTGCCTGCTACTACGGCTTCGACGAGATGGGCTTCGTGCTCGCTGCCGCCGACGGCTCGTCGTACGAGAGCATCGTCGACTCCGACTCGCACTATGTTCGGTCGCTCCGGTTCTTCAGCAAGGCGAGTCAGGCCGGGCTCGTCGATCCGGACTCGCCGACGCAGAACTACTCGACGATGTTCGCCAAGTATCAGACCGGGCAGGTCCTGTTCGCATTCTGGCCATGGTTGGCGCAGCCGGCGTACAACACGACGGCGAACATGGAGGAGGGTCGCGGCTTCGAGATCGCACCGCTGAAGGACATGAAGATCTTCTCGTACGGGTCCGAGGTCTACGGCAACAGCAACTATTCACTGGGAATAGGGGCGAAGGCGAGCGATCCCGAGCGGGTGGCTGCCTTCCTCGATTGGCTGTATTCGGTCGATGGCGTCTACGCCAACGGCAGTCAGACCGGTTCGGCTGCCGGTCCGAAGGACCTGACCTGGACCCTGGAATCGTCGAAGAAGCCTGCGCTGAATGCCTTCGGTCAGGATGCCTTCCTCGGCGGCTCCACCAAGCAGGTGCCGGCGGACTGGGGCACCGGAACGTTCACCAAGGGTGTCTCGGCGCTGAACGTGACCACGGTGACAGCGGTCGATATCGATCCGTCGACGGGCTACTCGTTCGCTTACCAGATGTGGCCGAGCTACGAGAAGCTGATCGCCAACCCGCTCACGAAGAGCTGGTCGTCGCACATGGGCGGCGCGGGGACGACCATGGAGTACTTGCGGGACCACAAGAAGATCATCGTCGCGCCGGGCTCTGGTTATGTCGCCCCGGTCGACGACTCCGAGACCCAGACGCTCCGCAATCAGATCAAGACCATCATCGTTCAGGATTCCTGGAAGATGGCGATGGCTACGAGCACGTCCCAGTTCAACTCGCTTCTCAAGGACATGCAGAACACGGTCAACGGCCTCGGGTACAAGAAGGTGCTCAAGATCGACATGGAGCACGCCAAGGCGCAGAACGCGACACGCCTCACGGTGGCGAAGAAGTTCGGCTGAGCCGATCCCTCGGCAGAACCGGAAGGGGGCCAGGACTGATGTCCTGGTCCCCTTCTCGACGCTGAATGACTGGCGATCGCGTTCCGTTGCGTAGGTTCCGCGGGAAGATGGCCGTTTTCAGGACAAATGGCCGCCAACGGTGACGTCTCCCAACTTGGATTTGTCGCCATCGGACATGGCCCTGACGCACCCAACAGCATGCCTGGGCTCGTCCTGTACCGGGAAGCGACAGCTCGCTGAGGCGACAGATCGATTCAGTACCGGATCCGTTGCGCTCTCCGCTAGCCCTGGTGACGGACGACATGGATGGGCACAGCGGGCGGAGCGCTACTTGGTTCTCATTTCGAGCTCGCTGGTGACCCTGCGGGCGAAGTCCGGCGCCCCGCTGCGCGCAAGTAGGCTGAGTAGTTGTGTGATATCGACTTCTGGCCGTTTCATCGCAGCGGCCTGTTCGGCGACGATCCGGCATGCTGCCGCGGGTGAGAGGTCGAACTGATCGAGCAGGAACTCATCAACGCGCACGGTTTCGAGCCCAAGCGGTCTGAGAATGCTGTCCGGGAAGTCCTTCGTATTTTCCGTAATGATGACGTCGGCTCGGCCGACGAGCGCGGCAGCCACGACATGCGCATCATCCGGGTCCGGGAGCTGGATTCCCGCCACTAGTGGCTCCCATCCTTCGACTAGTGCGTCGTCGAAGGCTTCGTTCATCGAGCGCAACCGGTTCGGGTCGATACTGGGGTGAACTCGTTCCAGTGCACGCTCGGCCTCGTTGATGACCTTCTGCGACCAGAGGGGACGGAAGGCGCCCTCCTCAGCCATCCGGAGCATTGTGTCGCACGGCGCGACGGGCACCAGAACGCACGCGTCCAAGAACGCAGTGAACCGCGCCAACGTTAGGACTTCCGAGCGACTGCAAGGGTGTCCGTGTACGCGTCGGCTCCGACTTCGTATAAGCCGTCCTCGTCAGCTTGACGAGTTAGCTCGTCAAGGCGGCTTCGTCGATCGACGCGTTTGCGCTCCCGATACGCGAGTACATCATGCAATCGCAACCGCCGATGCCGCGCCTCTCCTAGGCGGTCGAACGGAAGCTCGTTCTCGTCCAACAGCCTGACCAGCGTGCTACGACTCACTCCCAGCAGGCTAGCTGCTTGCTGCGTCGTCAGCTGTCGGTCGATCGGTTCAACGCTCACCGACTCGCCGCGTTCCATCGCTGTCACCACCTGACGCAGCACCTCGTATGCCTGCATTGGTAGGGGCAGTTGCTCGCCATCGGGGCCCACCAGTACCGCTGGAGCGGTGTGATTCTCAAGGAACCTCGCCAGATCCAGTAGCTCACTGAGGTCCTGAGGTGGGTCGACGACTACTGACTCCTTGGTCCGGGCAACTGTGTGGTTCATAGGTCCATGATCGCCCAATTCGCGCAAATCGTCCATATCGTGCACACAGATCGGATCATCTATTCAGCACATCGCCATCCCGAGTGTCGCGGCACCGGCGAGTTTCGCCAGTGTCGTCGGTGAAGAACACCGTGCTTGCGGCCGCGTGCATACTGTCGAGCACATGCTGGAACGGGATCGTGTCGGTCGCATTCGTCAGGATCGCTGTTTGCAACCCAGACCCGCGAACGGCGTCAGCGAGGGCGAGCACAGACTGATCCGCGTGGAAGGATCCGCTTGTGAAACACGGTGCGCTGTAGGAATTCGCGATGTTCCGTGGAATCAGAGTTCGAGATAGCCGCCAAGTACTACGGAATCCCTGGTATCTGCCGCTATCCCGGCCGGGGACTTAAACGTCGCACCCGACACGTTCCGGCCTCAGTGCCTGGCGAAGACGTTCCGCAGGAGGAACCCGCTCGCATAGACACCGACCGAGAACCCCACGGTGAGCAGGATGACCATGAACACCGGGAAGATCGCTGTGATGCTCACGACCGTGGCCGGGATGACGATCAGCACGAACGTGCGCCATGGTTCCGCGGCCGGAAACAGGAGCGCATTCTTCATCGTCTGCAGGTACGAATTGCGGTACCGCGCCACGAGCGCCATGCCGTACAGGAACGCGGCGAACAGGTACAGCGTGCCGAGGAAGGCGATGATCGTCGCGATGAGCGAGACCGAGCCGCCCTGGAACATCCAGAAGAATCCACTGAAGGCCAGTGCGAACATCGGGATCACCAAGCTGGCGTAGACGGCGGTCGCTCGCCAGGCGTTCGCCTTGAACGCGCGGAAGTAGTCGGCGATGAGGCTCCCGCCGTCGTCATCCGAGTAGCGCAGGGTGACCTCGAAGAGCGCGCTGGTCGCCATGCCGATCGTGACAACGGGAACGCAGGTGAGCAGGTACAGCAGATTCAGTGCGATGAAACTCAGGAACGTCGAGACGCCCTGATACGTCTTTCCGCCGGTGTCGATCCTCATGCTCGTGCCGTCCGGCTCAGGTCGCCCGTGTCGTTGACGGATGCTTCGTCGCGACGATGTCTGTCGACGTGCGCACGGTGAGCGTCGGCGCGATGAGCCGAACTCCGGGGGGCGTCTCGCCTGCGATCATGTCGCAGATCACGTCGGCTGCCGCAGACCCGATGGCTTCAGCCGGAACCGCGATGCTGTCCACCGGCCCCGGGACCGAGAGTGCGACATCCTCGGGGCAGAGCGCGACGATCCCAGGCTTCGCAGAGGAGTGCTTGCCGGTCTCGACCAACCGGGCGAAGACGTGCGGCAGAGCGGACTCGTTGTGCACCAGGAACCCCGTGACCTGCGGATCGGCGGCGACCACCTCGTCGACGACGGCTGTCGCGTCGGCGCTGCTCGGGCAGGCGTGAACGCTCCCGACCACGTTCGCCGCGGCGCAGGCCGCGAGAAAACCACGTGCCAGGCGATCCGCATACGACGTGTGCCGTGCCAGCACCTCGGCGGGGGAGCCGATCAGTGCGAGACGTCGGTGCCCCTGCGCCAGCAGGCGGTCGACCGCCAGCCAGCCCGCCTCCTCGAAGTCGAAGTCGACGCACGGCATCGTGCGCCTGCCCTCCGGCAGTCCGATCAGCACGGTCGGTTGCTCGAGATGGGTGAGCACGCCGATGCGCGGATCGTCGGATTCGATGTCCATGACGAGCAGGGCATCCACCATCGATCCCTTGGCAGCACGCTCCATGCCCCGAGGATCGTCACTGGTGAGCAGCAGGATGTCGTAGCCGTGCGTGCGTGCCTGAGCCACGACCCCGGTGACCACCTCCATCACCACGTGCACATCGACACCGGAGCGCAATGGGATCTGCAGGCCGATGACGTTGGTCGACCGGGATGCCAGTGATCGTGCCCCCGCGTGCGGGCTGAAGCCGAGAGTGGCGATCGCCCGCTCGACGCGCTGTCGTGTCGTCGGCGAGATGGTGCGCTTGCCGCTCATCACGTACGACACGGTCGAGATGGAGACCCCTGCCTCCTCTGCGACGTCCGCAATCGTGACCATCCGAGCTACCCCGCCCTTCGTGCGCTCGCGGTTCCACCTCGCGTCTCCGCTGCCGCGATCTCGGGTCGTGTGCAGGCGTTTCGACACGGCGTGGACACGCCTTGCAGCATCTTATAGTCTCTGACTGTTGAAACGCTTCGACGATGTAGCAGAAGGCATGACGAGAATGGCACAACGGGCCGATCCATCGACCTCGACGGGATTCACGGCGCTGTGCGACGACCTCGGCCTCTGCTTCGGCGGCGACTACAACCCCGAGCAGTGGCCGCGTTCCGTCTGGGATGACGACGTCGAGCTCATGGTGCGAGCGGGCGTCAACTTGGTGACAGTCGGCGTCTTCAGCTGGGCCGCCATCGAGCCGTCCCCCGGGGAGCGTGACTTCCGCTGGCTCGACGACGTGCTCGACCTGTTGCACCACAACGGCATCGCCGTCGACCTCGCCACTCCGACGGCGTCACCACCCCCGTGGCTTGGGCACCTGCATCCCGAGACGCTGCCGGTCGACGCCGACGGCGTGAGGCTGGTGGCGGGTTCGCGCAATCAGTTCTCGCCGGCATCCACCGTCTATCGCTCGCACGCGCTCGCCATCGCGCGGGATCTCGCCGAGCGTTACGCAGACCACCCGGCCGTGCGAATGTGGCACGTCGGCAACGAATACGGCCAGCTCGACCACGGCGACGAGGCTGCACGTGAGTTCCGCGGCTGGCTGGAACGCCGCTACGGCACGATCGAGCGGCTCAACGACGCGTGGGGAACGACCGTGTGGTCGCAGGCCTACCGGTCGTTCGACGAGATCCTTCCCCCGCGCCGCACGCCCTACCTGCTGAACCCGGCGCAGTCGCTCGACTTCCGCCGCTACACGTCCGACCAGCTCCTGCTCTGCTACACCGAGCAGCGCGATGCGATCCGGGCGGCAGGGGCTCGGCAGCCGATCACGACAAACTTCATGGGGTTCTTTGCGCACGCCGACTACTGGTCGTGGTCCGACGAGGTTGATGTCGTCGCCGACGACCAGTACCCCGATCCGGCCTCCGAGCACGCGGCCGCCGACATCGCCCTCGTGCAGGACCTGATGCGCTCACTCGGGCACGGCCGGCCCTGGATGCTCATGGAACAGGCGATCGGCGCTGTCTCGTGGCGCGAACACAATCTGCCGAAGACGCCCGCCGAGGCCCGGCTGGGGGTGCTCCAGGCCGTCGCCAGGGGCGCGGACGGCGTCGCCTTCTTCCAGTGGCGACAGGCGCACAGCGGTGCGGAGAGATTCCACTCGGCGATGGTCCCGCACGCGGGCGCGGACACCGAGGTGTTCCGCGGCGTCGAGCGGCTCGGCGCGGATCTGCGTCGGCTGAAGCCCGTCGTGGGCGGCCGCGTCGAGGCATCCGTCGGCATCCTCTTCGACTGGGCGTCGTGGTGGGCCGGCGAGGAGCCAGCCCGACCGACCGAGCGACTCAGCACCCTCGAACAGGTTCAGCGCTGGTATCGAGAGCTCTGGCGACGCGGCGTGGCTGCCGATGTCGTGCGGCCGGGAGCCGAGCTCGACGGCTATCGAGTCGTGCTGGTGCCGCACAGCTACCTGATCGAACCGGATGCCGCGGCCGCCCTGTACCGCGCCGTCGCCGCAGGGACCCGCGTGGTGATCGGTCCCTTCAGCGGAGTCGCCGACCGGAACGGCCGCATCCTGCAGGGCCGATCGCCCGTGCTGCTGCGCGAGATGATCGGCGCCAGTGGCGAGGAGTGGGCGGCTCTGCCCGAGGCTCCGACGCCCCTGCTGGTGGACGAAACATGGGATGTCGAGGCCCCCGTCGCCGCAACAGCGAGCGTCTTCGCCGAGCGGCTTCGTTCCGACGACGCAGAGGTGTTGGCGACGTTCGGCTTCGGCGCCCTTGCCGGGCATCCGGCGGTCACGCGTCATCGGTTCGGCGGCGGTCGGGTCTGGTACCTGGGTGCGATCGTGTCTGACGATCTGCTGTCGGCGGTGATCGAGGATGCGCTCCGCGATGCCGGCGTCGGGAACGCGCTCGGTGAGGCGGTGCCGCCCGGTCGGGCGTTGCCCGTCGGGCTCGAGGCGGTGCGACGCGGATCGGCGCTCTTTCTGCTCAACCACGGTGCGGAGGCGGCGCAGGTCACGCTCCCCGCGTCAATGCACGACCTCCTGACCAATTCTGAAGTCGGCCGAGCCGTGGCGGTAGAGCCCGGCGCGGCGATGGTGCTGATCGAAGGGCTCACTCAGTGAAATTCACCGATGGATACTGGCTCACCAGGCCGGGTCTCACGCCGTTGTACGCCGTCGAGGTCGACGACCTCCGCGCGGACGACGATGCGGGAACTCTGTCGGTGTATGCCCCGACGGCCGCCGTGAGGCAGCGGGGCGACACCCTCAACCTGGCGATGCTGACCCTCACGTTCTCCGCACCGCGCGAAGGGATCATCAAGGTGCACGTCGAGCGCCACGCCGGCGCCGCGCATCACGGTCCGGATTTCGTGAAGCTCGTCGATGCATCCTTCTCTCCGACGATCACCGTCGATGCTGACGGCGCAGTCTTCCAGTCCGGAGAGTTGAGGGCGCGCGTCTCACGCACAGGTGCGTGGCACCTCGACTTCGAGCTCGGCGACACGGTGCTGACCAGCTCGCTTGCGCGTTCGGTCGGACACATCTCCGGCGGCGAAGGAACGTGGGTGCACCAGCAGCTGTCGATCGAGCCAGGCGAGCGCATCTACGGTCTCGGCGAGCGTTTCGGCGCCTTCGTGAAGAACGGGCAGGTGGTCGACACCTGGAACGCCGACGGCGGAACCTCCAGCGAACAGGCATACAAGAACATCCCGTTCTACCTCTCCAGCCGGGGCTACGGCGTCTTCGTCGACGACCCGGCGAACGTGTCGTTCGAGGTGGGAAGCGAGGTCAATTCGCGGGTGCAGTTCTCCGTGGAGGGGGAGTCTCTCGACTACTACGTGATCGCTGGACCGACGCCGAAGGATGTGCTGCGCCGCTACACGGCACTCACGGGACGACCGGCAGAAGTGCCTGCCTGGTCGTTCGGACTCTGGCTGACCACGTCGTTCACGGCGAGCTACGACGAGCAGACGGTGAACGCCTTCGTGGACGGCATGGCGGAGCGCGACATCCCGCTGAGCGTCTTCCACTACGACTGCTTCTGGATGCGTGAGTTCCAGTGGACCGATTTCGAGTGGGATGCCCGCTACTTCCCCGATCCGGAGGGCCAGCTCGCACGGCTGCACGAGAAGGACCTGCACGTCTCGGCCTGGATCAACCCGTACATCGCTCAGCGGTCTGCGCTTTTCGTGGAGGCCGCAGAGGCGGGCTATCTGCTCAAGCGCACCGACGGCAGCATCTGGCAATGGGATCTGTGGCAGGCGGGCATGGGCCTGGTCGACTTCACGAACCCCGCAGCGAGCCAGTGGTACATCCGCAAGCTCGAGGGGCTGATGGACCAGGGCATCGACGCGTTCAAGACGGACTTCGGGGAGCGCATCCCGGTCGACGACGTGGTGTGGTTCGACGGCTCGGACCCGCGCCGTATGCACAACTACTACGCGAAGCTCTACAACGGCGCCGTTTTCCACGCGCTCGAGAACCGTCGGGGCAAGGGAGACGCGATCGTCTTCGCGCGCTCCGCGACCGCCGGATGCCAGCAGTACCCCGTGCACTGGGGCGGCGATTCCGACTCCTCGTTCGCGTCGATGGCGGAATCGTTGCGAGGCGGCCTGTCGCTGGCGATGTCGGGCTTCGGCTACTGGAGTCACGACATCGGTGGGTTCGAGGGCACGCCGGACCCCGGTCTCTTCAAGCGATGGCTCGCGTTCGGACTGCTGAGCTCGCACTCCCGGCTGCACGGCTCCGACTCGGTGCGTGTGCCGTGGGCGTTCGACGAGGAGTCGGTGGTGATTGCCAGGGAGTTCACGAAGCTCAAGATGAGGCTGATGCCCTACCTCGCGCATTCCGCGAGTCAGGCGAGCACCGAAGGTACGCCGATGATGCGGCCGATGGTGCTCGAGTTCCCCGACGACCGTGGCGGCTACGACGCCGACTGCCAGTACATGCTCGGTGACGCCCTGTTGGTGGCGCCGATCTTCACGGCGGACGGATCGGTGCAGTACTACCTGCCGGAGGGCAGATGGACCTCGCTGTTGGATGCCTCGGTGCAAGACGGATACCGCTGGGTCGCCGAGTCGCACGGCTATCACTCGCTGCCGTTGCGGGTGCGACCCGGCACGGTGCTGCCATTGGGTGCCGTCGACGATCGTCCGGACTACGACTGGGCGAGCGGCGTCACGCTGCGTTGCTTCGAGCTCCCCGACGGCTTCGACGGCGTGACGGTCGTGCCGGGCCTTGACGGCGCATCCGAGACGGTCTTCCGTGTGCGGCGGGTCGGCGACGTGATCACCGCCGGCAGCGAGAACGCTCACGCATCGTGGGCACTGCAGGCCGGTGACGCGATCGTGCAGGTCGACGGCGCCGGTGAGATCAGCGTGCCGGTGCCCGGCCCCGGCGGTGCGGCGATCCGCGCGGGAGGCGAGCGATGACGCAGCACGACGCGGTGTTCCGCCGCACCGATGTGTCGACGCACGAGCGCGCCCGCGATCTGCTGCAGCTGCTCACCCGAGATGAGCGCATCGCGATGCTGCACCAGTGGGCACCGGCGATCGAGCGCTTGGGCATCCGCGCGTTTCGCACCGGCAGCGAGGCGCTGCACGGCGTCGCATGGCTCGGCACGGCGACCACGTTTCCGCAGCCCGTCGGTCTGGCGACGACGTGGGATGCCGACCTGCTGCGCGCTGTCGGCGAGGTCACGTCCATCGAGGTGCGGGCCAAACGCGCCGTCGACGGCGTCGTCGGCCTGAACGTGTGGGCTCCCGCGGTCAACACGCTGCGCCACCCGGCCTGGGGGCGCAACGAGGAGGGGTACTCCGAAGACCCGCACCTCACGGCCCATCTGGCGGGTGCCTACTCGCGTGGGCTGCGCGGTGACCACGAGCGAGTGTGGCGAACCGTGCCGACGCTGAAGCATTTCCTCGCCTACAACAACGAGACGGACCGGTCGACGACCTCGTCGAACATGTCGCTCCGCACACTGCACGAGGAAGAACTACCGGCCTTCCGCGGCGCACTGGAATCCGGCGTCGCCGGCGCGATCATGCTTGCGTACAACCGTGTGAACGGCGTGCCGGCGCACACGCAGCCCGAGCTCGTCGCCGAGGTGCGATCGTGGTCCGACCAGTCGATCGCCGTGATGTCGGACGCGGGTGCGCCTACCTTGCTCGTGACCGTGCAACGTGCTCAGGCAGATCACGTGTCGGCCACAGCGGCGCTGCTGCGCTCTGGCGTGGACTCGTTCACCGACGACGACGCGAACGCCGCCCCCACGATCGGCTATCTGAACGATGCGCTCGCTGCCGGACACCTGACGACCGACGACATCGATCTGGCAGTACTGCATCTGCTGGAGTTGCGGGTGCGAACGGGCGAGTTCGACGGCGACGACGACCCTTACGCGGGGATAACGGCTGTCGACCTCGATCTGCCGGCGTCGCGCGACCTCGCCCGCGAGGTCGTCGGAAGCTCGCTCGTCGTGCTCCGCAACGACGACGCGGTGCTGCCACTGGCGGAACCGGGCTCGATCTGCGTCATCGGCCCGCTGGCCGACGCGGTTCTGATGGATTGGTATTCGGGCACGCCGCCCTATGAGATCGGGCTGGCGTCAGGACTCGCGGAACGCTACCGGGGGGCACGGGTCGAGGTGGTCACGGGGGCCGACACGATCGCGCTGCTGTCGACGTCCAACGGATGCTACGTGGCGGTTTCGCCCGACGGGTCACAGGTCGTCGCCGACGCCGAGACCGCCGGCGGCGACGCCCTGTTCGATGTCACGGACTGGGGCGACGGTGTACTCACGATCCGGTCGCACGCCAGCCGGCGACTGCTCACCGGCGCGCACAGTCCGATGCGTGCTGATGCCGACCATGTCGGCGAGTGGGTCGTGCAAGAGAGCTTCCGTCGCCACGTGCACGAGGACGGTTCGTGGTCGCTGCTCCACCTCGGCTCCGGGCGATGGGTACGCGTGCTTCGCGACGCCGGACTGCTCGTCGCAGAGGCGGTGACGATGGACGACGCCGAGCGGTTCACGGCTCGCATCGTGGTGGCCGGGCAGGCCGCTGCGGCCGAGGCAGCGGCATCCGCCGACGTCGTCTTCGTGGCGGTGGGGAACGAGCCGCATCTCGCAGGCCGGGAGACGCAGGATCGCCAGAGCCTCGTGCTGCCTGAGTCCCTGGCCGAGCTCTATCGCGCGGCGCGCGCTGTGAACGCGAAGACGGTGCTCACGATCATTTCGAGCTATCCGTACGTGCTTCCGCACGGCGTGCGCGACGCCGCCACCGCCGTGTGGTCCAGTCACGCCGGGCAGGAACTCGGTCGCGGCGTTGCGGACGTGCTCAGTGGAGATCGCGAACCACGCGGTCGCCTCACCCAGTCGTGGCCGGCGCGTGCCGAGCAGGCCGGCGACTTGTTCGACTACGACACGACCAGGCAGAAGGCCACGTATCGTCACCAGAGCGACGCGTTCGCGTTCGCCCTCGGCCACGGCTGCACGTACTCTCCCGTCACCTACGAGGCGGTCGGCCTCGTCGAACACAGCGTCGTCGCCCCGGCGCCCACCCATCGGCACACCCCGTTCGAACCGGCGCGCGACGCTGCACGGGTTCGGGCGATCGTCGGGGTGCGCAACAGGGGAGACCGTGCGGCGGAGGAGCTGGTGCAGCTCTATGTGCTGCCCCCTGCGGATCTCCCGATCGCCGCGCCGTTGCGGATGCTCGTCGCCTACCGCCGTCTGCACCTCGCACCCGGCGAGTACCGCACGGTGGAACTCGACTTCGAGCTCGGGCGCCTCGCCGTGTGGGACGAGTCGATTCAGTTGCCGGACGCGCCGAAGGACTGGCTGCATGCCGGTGCCCTCCGCGTGCAACCTGGGGCGTATCGCATCGCGTCGGGTCCGTCCGCCGATGCGCTTCGTGTCGAGGATGTCGTGACAGTGCATCCGTAGGCCGTGTCGCGGTCGCTGCGCCGCGGCTCCGCGAGCCGCATCATCCCGTCGCCGCGTCGAGTTCGGGTCGTCGCGACGGAGCCGGGCCGATCGAGGCTCCTCCATGCAGCGAGCACGCGATGAGCACCTGCGTCGCGGGGCCGTCGCGTCCCTCGAGGCGTGCGATCAACGCCTCTGCTGCACGTCGTCCGAGCTCGTGCCCAGGGGCGTCGTAGGTGCTGAGGGGCGGATCCATCAGATCGCCGATCGCGGTCGAAGACGCGATCGCCGCGATAGAGATGTCCCTCGGTATCTCGAGACCTCGGTGCCTGAGCCTGCCCATCAGCGCATAGCTCGCCTCGTCGTGCATGGAGATGATCGCGGTGGTCTGCGGCGCCTCGCGCAGCAGATCGTTCGTAAGCGAAGAGATCGCATTGGCTTGGTGTGGAACGCGGAAGACGCTGCCGTTCAGTCCGCGTTCGGCAAGCGCCGCGCGGAAGGTCGTCTCGGCGCGGATCGGAGGGCTGTAGCGGGCGAGCGGCGTGCCGCTGAGGTCTTCGACGACGAGGCTGAAGTTCCGATGACCGAGCCGAGCGAGGTCGTCGATCGCCAGCTCGGTCGTGCGCTCGAAGTCGATGTCGACGTAGTCGATGCCCGCAAGGTCGCCGGTGCGTCCGATCAGCGCGAACGGCGCGTCCGCCTGCTGCAGGTGAGCGACCCGTTCGTCCTCGAACTGCACCTCCATCAGAAGCACGCCATCGGCAAAGCCCGCCTGGATCAGCGACGTGATCTCGGTGGTGACGTTATCGCTGTGGATCGGCCAGAGCACGAGGCTGTAGCCGTGCTCCTCGGCCGCCGTCGCCGCTGCGTCGACGAACGCGTGGTGGTTGCGGTGGTCGAGCAGGGGGTAGATCAACGCGAGCACACGCGACTTGCGGCTCGCGAGCGCCCTCGCCATCGTGTTGCGCCGGTACCCGAGCTCGTCGATGGCCTTCAACACGCGTTCCCTGGTGTCGGGAGCGACCGGCTTCGTGTTGTTCACGACGAACGACACAGTCGAGATCGAAACCTTGGCGCGGTCCGCCACTTGCTGCATCGTGACCACGATCGGTGCCTCTCTGGCTTGGGTTGGGGCAAGTATGGCACCCGACATCACAATTTCGGTAAAGCGCTTGACTTTTTGTTCGGAGCGCGCACAGAATGCCAATCAAGCACTTGCCGGAGTTTCAGTGAAGACCTCCTGGTCTTATTTTTTGCGCCTGCGGTCAAGCGCTTTACCTTGCTGTCTTTCGACGGCGAACACCTTCTGGGAAGACGCAAAGGAGCTCATTCGTGAAGAAGTCACGCATCATCGCGGCGGTCGCCGGGGTGGCAGCCATATCGCTGTCGCTGGCCGCCTGTTCCTCCGGCTCGAACGGCTCGAGCACCTCGGGTGCGAAGCAGACGCTGACCGTCGAGGACTACTACACCGCCAACCCGAGCATGAGCGGGTACAACACCATCTACAAGCAGTGCGGCACCGAGATCGGCGCGAAGGTCAACACGGTGCACATCGCGGGCGCCTCGCTGATCTCCAAGGTGCTGCAGCAGGCATCCTCGAAGACGCTGCCGGACGTGCTGATGCTCGACAATCCGGACGTGCAGCAGATCGCGGCGACCGGAGCGCTCGCCCCCCTGAAGAACTTCGGCGTGAGCGCACCGTCGGGTGACGTGCCCTCCGTCGTCAAGGCGGGCACGTACAAGGGCCAGGTCTACGGCCTGGCTCCTGTGATCAACTCGATCGCGCTGTACTACAACGTCGACATGCTCAAGGCTGCCGGCGTCACACCGCCCAAGACCTGGGACGAGCTGAAGGCCGCGGCGGTCAAGCTGACCGACTCGAGCAAGGGCGTCTACGGCTTCGCCATGAGCAACATCAACACCTACGAGGGCACGTGGCAGTTCCTTCCGTTCTTCTGGACGAACGGCGGCAACGAGAAGGACATCTCCACGGCGAAGGCCGCTCAGGCGCTTCAGTTCGACGTCGACCTGCAGAACGACGGATCCATGTCGAAGAGTTCGGTCAACTGGAGCCAGCAGGACGTCAACAACCAGTTCGTGGCAGGCAAGGCGGCCATGATGATCAACGGGCCGTGGCAGCTGCCGGTGCTGAACGCGAAGAGCGGGCTGAAGTTCGACAGCGTGCCG
>DASZMW010000066.1:0-5040 GCA_035551735.1 Humibacter sp.
CACGCCCGGCACTGACCGACAGCGCAAAGCGCGACCGGATACGGTCGAAGCATCCTGTCGTCCCGCCCTGAGGAGAGCCATGCCCTTCGACCTCGACCAGCCCGTGCGCGTCGGCGTGCAGATCGCACCGCAGCACGCCGAGTACCAGACGTTGCGTGACACGGTGATGCGACTCGAGGAGCTCGGAGTCGACATCGCCTTCAACTGGGATCATTTCTACCCGCTCGCCGGCGACCGCAACGGCCTGCACTTCGAGGGGTGGACGATGCTCGCCGCGTGGGCAGAGCAGACCGAGCACATCCAGTTCGGGCCGCTCGTCACGTGCAACAGCTACCGCAATCCTGACCTGCTCGCCGACATGGCCCGCACCGTCGACCACATCAGCGCGAAAGGCGGCGAGGGACGCCTCGTGCTCGGCATCGGGTCGGGCTGGGCACGCCACGACTACGACGAGTACGGCTACGACTTCGGATCCGTCGGTTCGCGCTTGGATGATCTCGCCGAGGCGATGCCGCGCATCCGTCGTCGCTGGGGCCTGTTGAATCCGGCGCCGACGCGCGACATCCCGGTGCTGATCGGTGGCGGCGGCGAACGCAAGACCCTGCGCATCGTCGCCGAGCACGCGGATGTCTGGCACAGCTTCTCGGATTCCGTCGAGCTGCGACGCAAACTCGACGTGCTGAGCACGTGGTGCGAGCGCGTCGAGCGCGATCCGAGCGAGATCACAGTCTCCGTCGAACCCGATCGCGGTCAGTCGAACGAACAGTGGGATGAGCTCTACGGGCTCGGAGCCCGCCTCTTCACGACGCAGATCACTGCGCCGCATTATGACTGGGAGGCCGTGAGTCGGCTACTCGCGTGGCGCGACGCCGTGAACAGCTGACTAGCCGAAAGAGGAGTGAGACGATGACCGTGCAGGCGCAGTCCGGCACAAGCACTCTTGGTGCGGTGGCACGATACGGACTACTCATCGGTCCGCTCTTGAGCATGATCGATTCGAGCATCGTCAACGTCGCGGTGCCCGATATCGCCACCGACCTGAAGGCTTCGCTCGACGAGGTCCAATGGGTGGTGAGCGGATATCTGCTCGCCCTCGGCGTTGCCTTAGCCGTCACGGCCTATGCGGCCAAACGATGGGGCACGATCCGCGTCTACACCATCAGCATGGTCCTTTTCGTTCTGGCCTCTGCCGCCTGTGCCATCGCTGGAAACATCGAGAGCCTGATCGCGTTCCGCGTCGTGCAGGGATTCGTCGGCGCGCCGCTCGTGCCGCTCGCTCTGAGCATCCTTCTCGGAAAAGACGGTATCGGCGGTGGGAAGGTGCCCATCTCCGCCGCGTTGGTGCTCTTCCTCGCCCCTGCGCTCGGTCCGACGCTGGGTGGTCTGCTGATCGGGGCGGGCGGATGGCGATGGATCTTTTTGATCAACGTTCCCGTCGGGTTGATCGGCCTGCTCCTGATGCTGCGCATGCCCAAGGGCATTGGCGCTCTACCGGATCGGGCGACGAGGTTCGACCCGATCGGATTCGTGCTGCTCGCCGTCGGGCTGACGGGCGCGCTGTACGGAGCGACCGAGGGGACGACGTCGGGATGGGACAGCCCGCTGTGCTACATCCCTCTCGGGTGCGGACTGCTCCTCCTCATCGCGTATACGTTCTGGGCGCTGAGACGCCCCGATCCGGCAGTGAACGTGCAGATGATACGGCACCGCAACTCGGCGATCGCGCTCGTCCTCCAAGTGCTCTGTTCTGTGGTGGCGTTCGGCACGGTCTTCCTGCTTCCCGTGTTCACGCAGTCCGTGCAGGGCTATTCGGCCGTCGCCACCGGACTCGCGCTCTTGCCGCAGGGAATCATCATGGGTATCGGCACATACGTCGGGCAGAAGATTTCGGGCATCGTCTCCCTCAAGATCCTCGTCGTCTCGGGATTCGTGATCCTTGCAGCGTCGAGCGTGTTCTTGCTCTTCCTCGAACACGACACCCCGCTCTGGGTCACCGCGCTCATCCTCTCCGGGCGCGCCATCGCGATCGGGTTCGTGACCGCGCCGCTGCTCGTCGCTATGCTCGCGCCGCTGAAGGAAAACGAATTGGCTGACGGCAACACCCTCTTCAATATCACTCAGCGACTGGGCGGATCGATCGGCGTCAGCATCCTCGGCTCCCTCGTGGCCGGAGGTGCCACCCTTGCCGCGACCATCGACTCGTTCCACTTCGTGGGAGCCATCCTGATCGCGATCGCAGTCGTCGGCGCCGTTCTGGCCTTCTGGCTCCGCCCTGAGAAGAACCATCCGGTGCCTCTGGTGAACACGGTCGCCGAGTAACCGAGGGCGCGCCTAGCGCTCGCCGCGCTCTGCGATGCGGGCGAGCTCCGCGCGCGTCAACGGGCCGACCAGATCGAGAACACCGTCGAGCGTCGGCGCGTCGTCGATGTCGAGGTGCAGGCTCGAGGCTCCCGGAACGGCCAGCTCGACGAACCCGGCCGCCGCGTGCGATTCCCGTGAGCCGAGGCCGAACCTGGTCGACGCAGTAGCGCCGGGTGCTGCCATGACCGCGGTCGTGCCCGTGCCGTCTTTGTCGGCGACGAAGCCCAGCGGATGCCCGCCCCTCGCCGCCTCCACCGCGAGGTCCAGCGCGGCCGCGAGGTCCGCTCCCTTGAGCGCCGGCAGGTCGCTTACCAGCACCGCCGCGAACGACTCCGGTGCGAGGTTCTGCGCGTGGGTGACACCCGCCGCGACCGCCGCGTTGAGTCCGCCGCCGGGGTCGGCCACCACCTCCACCTCGAACGGCAGCAACGCCTCGTGCAGCAGCGGTTCGGCCGACACGAGGATCACGCGGTCGACAGCGTCGACGTCAGCGACCGCAGCGACCGTGTCGCGGAGGAAGGCGAGCGCGATCCGCTGACGGTCGGCGCCGAAAGCACTCGCGAACCGCGATTTCGCGCCCACACCGCCCTTGAACGGGATCACGATCGACCAACGCGGTGCCGAGCCGCCGGCGAGTGCGAGCCCGGCGGCGAGTCCGCGTCGGTATCCCTCGGCAAGAGCCTCGTCGGTGCCGAGCCGGAACATGTCGGTCGGCCCGGTGCGTGCGAGTGAGCGGGCTGTCGTGAAGGGCTCAGTGGTTGCAGCTCCCTGAGCGAGCGAAGCGAGTCGAAGGGCGCCAGGACCGGCCTCGCCGTCAACCGCGCTGGGCGTGACGAAGCGGCCGGCTCCGCGCACGAGCGCGACGGGGCATCCGCTCGCCTTGCCCTTCACGAGATCGCCGAGTGCGGCGAGCTCGTCGCCCACCGCAGGCTGCGTGACCGCGAGGGGCTTGCCTGCGGCATCCGTCTGCCCGCGCAGGTCGTCGACCACCAGCAGGCCCGCCGCGCCGATCGCGATGTCGGTCTGGCCGAGCCGCCACGCGCGGCCGAGCGTGTCGCTCACGATCACGCCGATCGGAACGCCGAAGCGGTCGCGGAACGCTGCGGTCAGGGCAGCTGCGGAGGCATCCGGATCCTCGGGCAGCAGCAGAACGTTGCCGTCGGCGACGTTGCTGGCATCCACACCGGCGGCTGCGCCGACCACCCCCTGGCGGTTCTCGACGATGCGGGTCACGCCGCCGTCGTGGGCGCGGGTGGCGACGACGCGCACCGTCTCGTCAGTGATGGCCTGCTCGCGGTCGGCCGCGGCGACGATGCGTCCCTCGGCCTTCGAGACGATCTTGCTGGTCACCACGAGGATGTCGCCCGAGCGCACCGCGTGCTCCGGATGCTGCGCGGCATCCGCCTCCAAGGCTTCACCGATGATGGTGGCCAGGTCGTCACCCGGCACGATCTCGCCGATGCCAGGCAGCGGCCATGCGGTGATGGGCGTCGGCAACGCCCCTTCGACTCGCTTCGCTCGCTCAGGGAACTGGGTGCTCATCGATGCAGTTTGGGCAGCACGTCGCGCCCGAAGACCTCGATCCACTCCCGCTGGTTGCGACCGACATTGTGCAGGTAGACACGGTCGAAGCCGAGATCGACGTAACGCTGGATGGCCGCGCGGTGCACGTCGGGGTCGCTGGAGATGACCATGCGGCCCTCGAAGTCCTCAGGACGCACCATCTTCGCGATCTGCTCGAACTCGAACGGCGAGCGGATGTCTGCCTTCGGGAATTTCATGCCGCCGTTCGGCCACTCGTGCATCGCGTTCGCCATCGCCTGCTCGTCGGTAGGCGCCCAGCTCAGGTGCAACTGCAGCAGCCGGGGCGCGTTCTCCGGATTCTTGCCGGCCTCGCGCTGCCCTTCGTCGAACTTGGCGAACAGCCCGCTGATCTTCTCAAGGGGCGCACCGACGGTGATCAGTCCGTCGACGCTCTGGCCCGCACGCTTTGCAGTGACAGGACCGGCGGTCGCGATCAGAATCTCCGGCGCCCGCTCCGGCATCGTCCACAGCCGGGTGGACTCGAGCTTGAAGAACTGGCCGGAGTGCTTGGCATCCTTGCCGTTCAGCGATGCTGAGAACAGCTTCTTGATGATGTCGATGGCCTCGAACATGCGGTTGATGCGCTCCGGAGCCTCCGGCCAATAGCCGCCGACAATGTGCTCGTTGAGCGCCTCGCCCGAGCCGAGCCCCAGCCAGTGGCGGCCCGGATACATGGCGGCGAGCGTCGCGGATGCCTGTGCAACGATCGCCGGATGAAATCGGAAACTCGGCGTGGTCACGCCGGGACCGAAGTCGCCCTTGGTGCGCTCGCCGATCGCGGTGAGCACGTTCCACACGAAGGATGCCTGGCCCTGCACGGGCACCCACGGCTGAAAATGGTCGGCGGCCATCACCCCGCTGAAGCCGTTCTTCTCGGCGTGCGCGCTCAGCTCGACAACCTCGATGGGTGCGAACTGCTCGAGCATCGCGGCGTATCCGACTTGGAGTTCACGCGTAGCCATGACTCCATTCTGCCGACCCCGCCCCGCCCCCGTGACATGCGGTCCCACACCCTCGTGGGTTGAGGAGCACGCCGAAGGCGCACCCCTCGTAGGTTGAGGAGCACGCCAAAGGCGCGCGTCTCGAAACCCGCCC
>DASZMW010000067.1:0-15414 GCA_035551735.1 Humibacter sp.
GGCACCGTGCTCGCGGACGACCCGAGTCTCACGGCGCGCGGCGACGCCGGCGAACTGCTGGCCGATCAGCCCGTTCCCGTCGTTCTCGGCGACCGGGCGGTGCCGCAGGATGCCGCCGTGCGCAGGCATCCGCACCCTCCGATCTTCTTTCCAGGCCACGACCTGAGCGCGGCGCTCGTCGAACTGCGCGAGCTCGGCATCCGCACCGCCTATGTGGAAGCCGGCCCGACGCTGGCGAGCGCCTTCGTGCGCGCCGGCCTGGTCGACGAGCTGCACATCTACCTCGCGCCGACACTGCTCGGCGGCCCGCACACGGCGCTCACCGACGTCGGCGTCGACACCATCACCGACCAACTCCCTCTCGACCTCGACCGGGTCGAGCGGCTCGGCAACGACGTGCTCGTCGTTGCGCGCACTCCGTCCCCGGCCACCCTCGATGACACCTCGCTCATCGAGACGGCGCGAGCCGAGGCATCCAGCACAGCATCCATCCGGCAAGGAGCGTGACATGTTCACCGGAATCATCGAAGAACTCGGCGAGATCATCGCCGTCGACAGCACAACAGACGCGGCGCGCATCACCGTGCGGGGGCCGCTCGCCGTCGACGGGGCGAAACACGGCGACTCCATCTCGGTCAGCGGCGTCTGCCTCACCGTCGTCGACCAAGGCGACGACTGGTTCACGGCCGATGTGATGGCTGAGACCCTCGTCGTCAGCACGCTCGATGCGGCGATCGCCGGCACCCGTGTCAACCTCGAGCGCGCGGCGCTCGTGGGCGACCGCCTCGGCGGCCACATCGTGCAGGGCCACATCGACGGCACCTCCACGGTGCTCTCGGTCACGCCGGGCGAGGCGTGGCGCGTGCTGCGGTTCAGCCTGCCCGTCGAGCTGGCCGCGCTGGTCGTGCGCAAAGGATCCATCGCGGTCGACGGGGTCTCGCTGACGGTCTCGGCGGTGAGCGACGCGGATGCCTCGGCCCAGTGGTTCGAGGTCTCCCTCATTCCGGAGACGCTCGCGGCCACCACGCTGGGCGAGCGCGCCGTCGGCGATCTCGTGAACATCGAGACGGACATCCTGGCCCGCCACGTGGAACGGATGCTCGCCGTCGCGCGCACCGAGCACGACGAACTCTCCGACCTGAGGAGCAACGCATGACGCTGGCAACCATTCCCGAGGCGCTCGAGTCATTGCGCGCCGGCCGCCCGGTGCTCGTCGCGGACAACGAGAGCCGCGAGAACGAGGGCGATGTCATCCTCGCCGCCGAGACCGCGTCGCAGGAGTGGATCGCCTGGACGATCCGGCACACGTCGGGCTTCATCTGCGCACCGATGCCGAACGAGCTGGCCGACAAGCTCGAGCTGCCCGTCATGGTGGTCGACAACGAGGACTCGCGCGGCACCAACTACACGATCACCGTGGATGCTGCCGACCGGCTCTCCACCGGCATCAGCGCGTCCGATCGCGCGCACACGCTGCGAGTGCTCGCCGACCCGTCGTCCACGCCACGCAGTCTGCACCGCCCCGGCCACATCGTTCCGTTGCGCGCTGTCGACGGCGGCGTGCGCGAGCGCGACGGCCACACCGAGGCCGCGGTCGACCTGCTCAAGCTGGCTGGGATGACTCCGGTAGGCGCGATCTCCGAGGTGGTCTCCAACGACGGCGAGATGATGCGGCTGCCGGAGCTCATCGAGTTCGGCGAGCACGAGGGTGTTCCCGTGATCACCATCGAGGCTCTGATCGCCTATCTGCAGGAGTTCCACTGGGATTCCGCGCTCGACCCGGTGGCGCCGATTCCGGAGTCCTCGCGGGTCATCTTCGAGGTGGAGACGACCGTTCCGACCACGCACGGGCCGTTCCGCATGCGCGCGTACCGGGACCGCACGACGGGCGCGGACCACGTCGCGATCATCGCCGGCGATCCGCAAGCATCAGGGGCGCTCGTTCGCGTGCACTCCGAGTGCTTGACCGGTGAGGCGTTCGGGTCGCTGAAGTGCGAGTGCGGTCCCCAGCTGGATGCCGCACTCGACACGATCCAGCGCGACGGCGGTGTCGTCATCTACCTGCGCGGCCACGAGGGCAGAGGCATCGGCCTGATCAACAAGCTGCGCGCCTATCGGCTGCAGGAGGAGGGACTCGACACCCTCGACGCCAACCTCGCACTCGGGCTGCCGATCGATGCACGGGACTACGGGGCGGCATCCGCGATTCTCGCCGACCTCGGCATCCACTCCGTGCGCCTGCTCACGAACAACCCCGACAAGGTGAGGCAGCTCACAGAGCGCGGCGTCACCGTCGAGGAACGCGTCCCGCTCATCGTCGGTCTCGGCGCGCTCAACGAGCGCTACCTGGCGACCAAGCGCGACCGGCTCGGCCACCTGTTCCCCGTCGCTGATTCCGAGCTGCCAGAGCTCGACGACGATTTCGAGCAGGATGCCGCAGCCAGCTCCGACGACGAGCTGATCGCCCACCACGTTGCAGCGCACGCCGCCTCGGGCGCCGACCGCCAGATCACCGACCACCAGATCGCCGAAGAGAAAGGCACGACCCGATGAGCGGAGCCGGCACACCGGAGAACGAGAAACTGGACGCCACAGGACTGAAGGTGGTAGTCGTCGCCGGCACCTGGCACACCGTCATCACAGACGGGCTCATCGCGGGGGCCGAGCGCGAGCTGACGGCATCCGGTGCGACGTGGTCGCTCGTGCGCGTTCCCGGCAGCTTCGAGCTGCCGGTGGTGAGCAAGGCTGCGCTGGAGGCTGGGGCGGATGCCGTGGTCGCCCTCGGCGTGATCATCAGGGGTGGGACGCCGCACTTCGAATACGTGTCGTCAGCAGCGACCGACGGACTGACCAGGGTTGCGCTCGACACGGGTAAGCCCGTCGGCTTCGGCGTGCTCACGCTGGACGACGAGCAGCAGGGTATCGACAGGGCCGGACTCCCGGAATCGCAAGAGGACAAGGGAGCGGAGGCCGCGCACGCCGCGCTCGCCACGGCGATTGTGCTGCGCGAGGTGCGTTCCGCCGCGTAGTCCCGACTGCGCTCGTCGCGGCAGAGCCGCCCGGGACAGGCGGGGCCATAGGGTGACGGTGTGAACAGGACGCGAGCCGTGGTCTTCTGGACCGGAGGAATCGTGGTGGTCGCCGCGTTCGCGATCGCGGCGATCATCGTGGTGTCGCGTCCGTGGGCGTGGAGTGGCACGCTCAAGGCCGCCGAATACAGCCAGTCCCAGGCCGTGCCCGGTTTCGACGACTCGACTCACGACGAGACCGATCAGGCAGACCTCACGGTACTGCAGAGGGTGCTGCACGACGACGGATGGCATCCGGGCGACACGGAGCACGCCAAGAGCGGATGCGCCGGCGGCATCGCGACGCACCTCTTGTTGACCCTGACCGACGGCACGAAGACGAAGCTGACGACCTACCTCTGCGGTGGAGACAACGACGCTCTGACGAAGGACATCACGCAGATCGTCTCCGCCTGGCGCACGGGAGCGCTGGTCGGTAGCAAGTAATAGCGGAGGAGGCTACGGCTTCCAGACCATCAGCACGACCACGACGACCAGCAGCAGACTGGCGATGCCGCTCGTGCCGGCGATCGCCCCGTACCCGGCCGTCTTCGCCGGCGCCTCACCGACAGCTGAGGGGTCTTCGGCCTCGACAGCGACCTCACCGTCAAGCGCGTCGGCGGCGCGTCGCATCGCCGGGACCACGACGAACAGCGTGAGGCCGAGTGCGATCACGTAGAAGACGAGCGACAACCAGATCCACGTGGATGCGATGGTGACGTGGTATTTCGGATCGGAGAAACCCAACGCGCCGAATCCGAGGATGACGACGAGCAACGACAACAGGCTGAAGATGTTGGTCGACGATGCGAGCGTTCGCACCTGACCTGTCGCGCCCGCTCTGATCGCGCGCATCGCGGTCATCGGAAGAATGGCCATCGGCCCCACGATGAAGACCGCCGCCACGACGTGCAGGATGTCGAAGATCACTTGCCCAACGTTCATGCCGCCAGCCTAGCGGTGGCCGTGTGTGCCGGTCCCTGCCCGGCGCGCTGCGGTCGGTAGAGCGCGTGGTTGCATCCGTCGCCGTCCAACCCGCCGCCTCGCACAGCGGGTCGCGTGTTACAGATTCCGCGTCGAGATGGTGGTGTTGCCGGGAATTCCACGCTTCTTGGAGGCGATCTCGGCGGACGGTTCTGCGCGAGTTGCGGTGGCTCGGAGCACGCGTTGGACGTGTGCGCTCGCCCAACCGGGCTCAAACGCTCGGGTGCGCAGAAGCCAACGGTGAAATATGGGACCCAAGAGGAGTTCTGCGGCCGCGTCTGGGTCATCGATACTCCCCCGTCGGAGCCTGTCAGATATGGCACTGAGCTGAGGCATCAAGAGTCGATCGTGAAATTGAGCAGCAAGTGCTTCATCGGTCTGGATGTCGGCGGTGACGGCTCGCAGCAGGGGCTCGTGTGTCGGATCAGTCAACTCTGCGATCGTCGCGGCTACGAATGATTCCAAATCCGCGGCCAGCTCACCGGAGGCGGGCACGACGACCTCGCCGCTCTCGCTGAGACTCCGATCTAGGAGCGCGTCGAACAGGATCGCCCCGGTCGAGGGCCAGGTGCGATACAGCGTTTGTTTACTCACACCCGCGCGCGCTGCCACGCCCTCCATCGAGATGCTTCCGAAGCGGTCCTCCCCGGCGAGCGAGAGCACCGCTTGATAGACCAGTCTTCGAGTACGTGGACGAGCCATCCTCAAACATTAGCAACCAAATGAGACGCTGCGTCCAGTTTCTGTTACCGTGAAAAGCATGACTTCACCCCAAACTTGGATGATCACCGGTGCGAATCGCGGGCTGGGCCGCGCCCTGACCCTTGCCGCACTCGAAGCAGATCACGCCGTGGTCGCCACCGTTCGGGGTGCACATTCTCTCCCGGACCACGACCGCCTGGTCGTACAGCAACTTGACGTCCGCGACCGGCTCGGCGCCCGCGCCGCTGTTGCGCAGGCCGTAGCCCGGTTCGGGCGGCTTGACGTACTTGTGAACAACGCCGGGTACGGCGTCATCGGCGCAGTAGAAGAGGCCACCGAAGACGAAGTGCGCGCCATCCTCGACACTGATCTTCTCGGCCCGCTCTGGCTTAGCCAGGCAGCGATACCGGTCATGCGCGACCAAGGAGGCGGGCACATCGTTCAGATCTCGACGGTCGGTGCCGTGGGAACCATGCCGACATTGGGGCTCTACAACGCGGCGAAATGGGGCCTCGAAGGGTTCAGCGAGGCAATGGCGGCCGAGATCGGTCGATTCGGTATCCGTGTGACCCTCGCCGAGCCCGGAGCGATCGACACCGACTGGGCCGGCGAGAGTATGCGTTTCAGCTCACCGATTGCCGCGTACGACGAGCTACGAACCGAATTGTTCGGCACAGCGACGGTGCCTTGGCCGGCGGCGGAAACCAGCGGGGGAACTTCCCCCGAAGAGGTGGCGGCCGCAGTTCTCGCGCATGTCGAGAAGCTTGACGATGCGCGGCTCAGGCTACTTATCGGCGATGACGCTCCTGGCCAAGTCGAGGCGGCGCTGAAACTCCGTCACGAGGATTACGAGCGAGACCCCCGATTCCACAATCGCTAAGCCAGAAGCCATAACCGTCCGGCAAAGCGGAACCTCTGCGGACCCCGCCTCTACGACCGGGCTCGACTGTGACTCGCGGCGATATCTGTTGTGTTTCTCGCCGACTTGATTGTCGGATGCCCTTGGCGTCCCGTTGGACGCAGATTCCGGGGAGGCCAAAGTTTTCTCGGAAAGTCAACGTTGTTCTTCCCGAATCCGACCCCCATAGTTGACGCCGGATGAGGGAGAACAATGCGGTCGGATGAGAGTGCTGGCAAGGCGCAGCAGATAGAAGAAGAACAGCGGTCGATCGATGCGATGTATGCGCGTATTGACGCCGATGTGAGCAAAAGTCTCTCCGCGCATGCGCGGGCGTCCACTGCGCCCGTCGAAGGATCGCAAGACCTCTATGCGAGGGATCTTGAGGTCTCGCGGTTGGCCGACAATATTCGCCAACTCCGTTCGGCGGAGCGATCGTTGTGCATCGGACGCATCGACGGCGTGCAGCAGGGGGAATCGTTGCATGTCGGCCGGATCGGATTACGCACAGACGCGGGAGAACGGTTGCTCCTGGATTGGCGGGCAGAGGCCGCGCGGCCGTTCTACTCGGCCACGATGGCCACGCCGCTGGGACTGCGCCGGCGTCGCCACCTGCGCGTGGATGATCGCAAAGTCGTCGAGCTCAGTGACGAGATCCTTGACGGAACGACTGAGACCGTCGAGGACGTTATCGGTGATGGCCCTCTTATCTCTGCTCTGGGCAGTGCACGGACGGGGCGGATGCGAGAAGCGGCCGCAACTCTGCAGAGAGAACAGGACGAGATCGTCAGGTCACCGCATCGCGGAATCATGGTGGTCGATGGTGGCCCGGGAACAGGCAAGACGATCGTCGCCCTGCATCGGGCCGCGTACGTGCTGTATGCGTTCCCCGCGATCGCCGATCGTGGAATCCTCGTGTTCGGCCCGAACAGACGGTTCCTCACCTACATCTCCGACGTGCTGCCCTCGCTCGGGGAGAATGACGTGCAATTGGCGACGCTGCCCGACCTGATCGGTGTGGAAGTGACGAAGACCGAGCCAGATGAACTTGCACGAATCAAGGGTCGCGCGCAGTTCGCCGACGGACTCGCGCGCTGGGTGCACGCCTGCCAGCCCTGTGGCGTACCACTCGAATTGCAGACCGCGCACGGGACGGTCGTCCTCGATTCCGACCTGGTCGACGCCGCGCGACTGGGCGCCCTCCAGGGAGGCATCGGACACAACCGCGCCCGGGAACGGTTCACCGAACACGTCGTCGATGACCTCGTGAAACAGCTGGAGCTGCAGACTGCGAAGGAACTCTCCGACTTCGAGGCCGAGCTCAAGGACTCCTTGGGCATCGACCTCGATCGCATGTTCGCGGGAGATCTCCTGCATGACGGTTCCGGCGCTGCTGGCGGGTCTCCCGACGGAATGGATATCGATTGGGACCGGATCCGTGAGGAGCTTCTCGAGGATCCCGGCATCGACCGGATTGTTGCCCGCGTTTGGCCTCGGCTTCGTGCCGAGGACGTCGTCCTGGGTTTTCTCGCAGACCGTGCCGCACTCTCCCACGCACTTCCCGATGTTCCAACGGAGGATCTCACGCGCATGGTCGGGCCCGATCGGACGGGGTGGAGCAGCTCCGATCTTGCCTTGCTCGACGAAGCACGTGCAATCGTCGATGGTCTCCCCGAGACCATCTACGGGCACATCGTTGTCGACGAGGCTCAGCAGCTCTCCGAGATGCAATGGCGGATGCTGATGCGCCGTTGCCCCGGGCGTTCAATGACCATCGTGGGAGACCTCGCTCAAGCGGGCCCAACCACGACGATCCGCACCTGGGGTGATGCACTGGAACCTTTTGTTGACGAGCGATTCGCCCATCACACCCTCACCGTCAATTACCGCACCACCGCGGAGATCCTGCAGGCGACAGAGCCCCTGCTCGACCGCATCTCCCCCGAACAGCGACTCTCCCGCTCGATCCGGCACGGCGAACAACCCACCGTCATCACGGTCGCCGAAGCAGACATCGCTTCCGAGCTCAACGAGCTGACCACACACACCCGCCAGACACATCCGGGAGAACTGATCGGCGTCATCACCACTGCTCAATGCTCCGCCATACTCGACGCTGAGATCAGCGAGACCGACACCACGATCATCGCCGCACCCGACGCTCGTGGCCTGGAATTCGACACCGTGATCATCATCGACCCGGGCGGCATCCAATCGGCCAGTGAAGCGGGTCTCCGCGACCTTTACGTCGCGCAAACCCGAGCAACCAAACGCCTCTTCATCCTTGAGGTCTCGAGAAGCGGCCACCGACTCGGCCCGGAGTCTGTGCCCCTTCGGCGGAGCTCGTTGTAGTCGTAGAGGACGATCACATTAATGGACTTCGCGCGTTCCAGCGCTCACACATAGCTGTCTCTATGTCGTTACGGGCTTTTCCCGTGGTGTACGCGCAGGATGTCGATGCTGAGGTCGCGTTCTATGAGCGATTGGGATTCCGCAGGCATTATCAACTTCCGGCCCATGGGGAGACCGGCTACGTCGGGCTCTCGCGAAAGGGTTCTGCAGAGCTTGCCGTGACTCACGCGACGTGGGCGAGCGACCGATACGACATCTCATTTGGGCAAGGCGCGCGATTCGAGATGTAACAGATGCCACAGGGGCAGGGGCGCATTTCGGGTGCGAGCCGGTAGCCCGACCTCGAACAAGTTGTGCTCACCGTCTTAGGGCTCGCATTGTGAGGCGTCGAGCACACTCGGTTTAGTGCGGGAGGAAGCGGCGCAGTTCTTCCGCGATCCGTTCGGGTGCGCTCTCGTCCGGAGCGTTGTGATCTGCGCCGTTCACGACAAGACGCGTTGCGTGCGGGAGGATGCCGCTCAACGAATCCAGGATGCGGGTCAGATAATCGGGTGATCTGGTTCCGGAGGCCAACAGCGTATTCGCGGTGATCGTCGCATAGCCCGAACCATCACTGTCGGCGCGGGCGACTTCGTCCAGTTCGGCTGGCGTGGTCGGCATGAGGTCACGCATCTCGCCACGGTGGCCGACCATCAGCACTGCGAGTGCCCAGCACACCGGATACGGTGCAAACCTCAGCGGAATCAGCCCTGTCGCTCGGAGAAACAACGCCATCGCCCTGACGTGCTTTCGCTGCTGAAGGAGACGACGGAACTGCCCGCGGAAGGAAAGATCGAACGACGCGTTGATCGACACTCCGGGTTCGTAGACCACAAGCCGGTCGACGTCCGAGTTCGACCGTGCGTAGGTCAGGGCGATGAGACCGCCGTAACTATGGCCGAAGACCATCCGGGCACCCATCGCATCCGCCACAGCGTGCAGATCCTCGACCTCTCTTTCGAGGGAATACCGTTCCCCCTGCGGACCGCTGATCCCGCGACCGCGGCGTTCGACAACGCAGATAGCGAACACGTCTGCCAACACCGCGGCGAGGCGGTCGTAGTTGTGCGCCATGCGGTTGTTCCCCGGCACGACCACCAGTGCGGGACCTTCGCCCGTGACGCGATACCCGATCGTCGTGCCGTCCGCAGACACGACCGTATGCGTAGAAAAGACCATGCTCCCAAGGTTCACCACACCGCTTACACGACGCTTTCACAACACTCACCACTGTGCACGGCGAAGAATATCGACCCCGGCTCGGCCACAAGACGATTCAGTCCAGGAAGAGTCTGCGAAGGCGGCGGGTGGTGAGGATCATGCCCAGGGTCGACATCACCGCGAGGTAGAGCACGTGCCACAGGATGCCGACACTCACCGCCCCGGTCGTGAGCGAGCGCACGAGTTCGACGCTCTGCCACAACGGCAGCGCCTGGATGACCACTTGAACGCCCGGCGGGTACACCGAGAGCGGATAGAACGTCGCCGACAGCAGGAACATCGGCAGCATGATGAAGTTGATGATGTCCATCTGCTGGAACGACTTCATGTAGCTCGTGATCCCCATGCCGAAGCTGGCGAACGCCAGGGCAACCAGCAGCACGGCGGGGAGGGCGAGCAGGGCCCACCACGACAGGTTCAGTCCCACCGCCTGCATCACGATCAGGAAGGCGACGGCGTAGGCGCCGCCGCGCAGCAGCGCAAGGGAGATCTCGCCGATGGCAACGTCGAGGGGGCCGAGGGAGGTTGCGAGCATCCCTTCGTACAGCCGCGCGAAGCGGATCTTGAAGAACACGTTCCACGTTGAGTCGTAGACCGCGCCGTTCATCGCGGCGGTCGCGAGCAGCGCCGGAGCGATGAAGGCGGCGTACGAGATGTCACGGCCGTCGCCCGCCGTGACGGTCCCGACGAGGGACCCGAGCCCGATGCCCAGCGAGAGCAGATAGAACACCGGCTCAAACACGCCGGAGACCACGACGAGCCAGTTCGTCGACTTCGTGGCGCGCCATCCGCGGTACATCACGGCCCGCGCGTTGCCCGCATACAACGACCCGATCGGCCTGCGCCGCACGGATACCGGCTGTCGCGTCTCGACACCGGTCCCGGTCCCGGTCCCGGTCACGAGCTCAGCCTCCGCTTCGCGATGTGTCTCGACAGCATCCAAAACGGCACGATGAGCACGAGCAGGAAGAGCACGTGCACGACGATCAGCCACGCCGGCACCTGTGCGCCGTAGGAGACGATGCGCGCCAACTGCGTGCCGTGCCAGATCGGCGACAACCAACCGATCCACTGCAGGTAGATGGGCATCGCCGTCAGCGGGAAGAACGTTCCGGAGAACAGCGTGAGCGGCAGCAGCACGAAGCGCATGAGCATGGCGATCTGGCCGGTGTCCTGCTGAATCGTCGCCACATATGCCATCACGGGAATGCCGAATGCCAAGCCGACGAGCGTCGCGATCAGCACGGAAAGCACCGCTGTGCCGGCCGGAGCCGCACCGAACAACAGCATGAACGCCCAGTAGATGGCGCTCGTGGCGACGAGACGCACGGTCACCGCGATGACCATGCCGTCGATGATCTGTCCTGGAGTGATCGGTGACGAGCTGATACCGATGAAGGTGGGGTTCCACTTGAACCCGAGCATGATCGGATAGGTGAGTTCCTCGGATGCCACGGTGACGGCGGCTGAGCACAGCAGCGCCGGCGCCACGAACTGCAGGTAGCTCACGCCGTCGACGGCGTGAGGCCCGAGGTTCGCGCTGACAAGAGCACCGAGCCCGACGCCCATCGCGAAGAGGTAGAGCAGTGGCGTGCCGACCGCGCCGACGAGCACGGTGGACACGTACGAGCGCATCACGCGCAGTCGGTGTTCGGCCACGTACCAGGCACCGAAACGCCGTGGCTTGACCGCCGCCAGCTTCAGCGCCTCGCTCTCCGGAATCCTGATTGTGGTCATTCGATCAAGCTTCTTCCGGTGAGCCGCAGAAAGACATCCTCGAGGCTGGATCGGCGTACGAGCGAGGTGAGCGGGCGGATGTCCGCGTCCGTGAGAGCTGCGAGTTCGGCTTCGCCATCGGCTGTGTAGATGAGCACGCGGTCAGGCAGCGCCTCGACCCGGTCGCCGACGTGCTTCAACCTCTCTGCCATCGACGCGTTGTGGTCGGCACCGAAGCGCAGCTCGAGCACCTCGCGCGTCGAATACTCACGGATCAGCGAGGCCGGAGTTCCCTCCGCCATGATCACGCCCTTGTCCACGACGACCAGGCGGTCGCAGAGCTGCTCGGCCTCATCCATGTAGTGCGAGGTGAGCACCAGCGTCGTGCCTTCCTCTTTGAGGCGGAACAGCCTGTCCCACAGGATGTGCCTGGCCTGCGGGTCGAGACCGGTGGTCGGCTCGTCGAGCAGCAGGATGCGCGGATCGTTCATCAGCCCGCGCGCGATCGTCAGCCGGCGCTTCATGCCGCCGGAGAGGTCGGTGACCTTTGCCTTGGCCTTGTCCTCCAGCTGCGCGAAGGCGAGCAGGTCGTCGGCCTTGCTGCGCACGTGCGCAGCGGGCAGACCGAAGTAGCGGCCGTAGACGATGAGGTTCTCGCGAACCCGCAGCTCCTCGTCGAGGTTGTCGGACTGCGGCACGACGCCCAGCTGCGATCGGATCTCGGGACCGTAGGCATCCGGATCGAGTCCGAGGATCTCGAGTCTGCCGCTCGTGCGCGTCGACACAGCACCGATCATGCGCATCGTGGTCGACTTGCCGGCCCCGTTAGGCCCGAGCAGGCCGAACGACTCCCCCGGCGCCACCTCGAAGGAGATGCCGCCGACCGCCGTCACCTCGTCGTATTGCTTGACGAGGTCGGACGCCACGATCACCGGGGAAGACACGCTGAACAACGTAACCCAGACGGGCGACAGCGGTGTTCTCTTGCGCGCCGTTCTCATGCGCGCCGGTCCCCGCCCCGGCGCGCCGCAGTCGGCCGTACTGATGGTTGCGTCCGGCGCCGTCAAGGCCGCCGCCTCCAAGAGCGGCTCACGTCTGAAGAGGGGCGCGGGTCCCCACTACCGTGCCGAATTTCGGAGTTCCGACCCGACACGCCGCAGCAGGCGGGCAACACGCCGCGGATGCCCGCGGAACCCCGAAATCCGGCACGGGTGGGATGGGACTCGGCGGTGGGGATGGGTGGGATGGGTGGGATGGGGCTCGGCGGTGGGGACGGGCGAGATGAGCTCGGAGATGGGTTCCAGCGCCGCTCGCAGGCCGGATTGATAGCCTTCCGTAGCCCCCGTCGACTGGAGTTCCGATGAGTTCCCCCACGCCCGCACGACGCAGCCCGTTCGGCAGGCCGAAGAAAGATGAAGGCCCGCGCGCCACATTCCGGCAGCTACTGCCGTACATCTTCGAGCACAAGAGAGCCATGACGCTCGTGGTCGTGCTGAGCGTGCTCGGGGCCGCTGCCAGCCTCGCCCAGCCGCTGCTGGTCAGCCAGGTGATCGGCATCGTGCAGGGCGGCGAGGCTCTCGGCGGCCTGGTCTGGGCGCTCGTCGCGCTGGTGGTCGTCTCCGGCCTGATCTCCGGATACCAGCACTATCTGCTGCAGCGCACCGGAGAGAACGTCGTGCTCTCCTCCCGCAAGCGGCTCGTCGCGCGCATGCTCAACCTGCCGATCAGCGAGTTCGACGCCCGGCGCACCGGCGACCTCGTCTCGCGCGTCGGCAGCGACACCACACTCCTGCGTGCCGTGCTCACGCAGGGTCTCGTCGAGGCGATCGGCGGCGCGCTCACCTTCATCGGCGCGCTCATCGCGATGCTCATCATCGACCCCGTCCTGCTTGGGCTCACCGTTCTCGTGATCGCCGTGTCGATCGCCGTCGTCGTACTGCTCTCAGGGCGCATCAGGATCGCCAGTCTCAAAGCGCAGCAGAAGGTCGGCGACCTGGCGGCATCCGTCGAGCGGGCGATCAGTTCGGTGCGCACCATTCGGGCAGCGGGAGCGACCGACCGCGAGATCGAGAACATCGACGAGGATGCCACCGGCGCCTACAGCATGGGCGTGAAGGTCGCGAAGATCTCGGCTCTCGTCGTACCCGTCGCCGGCGTCGCGATGCAGGTGTCGTTCCTCGTCGTGCTCGGCGTCGGCGGATACCGCGTCGCGAGCGGCGCCATCACGGTGGCCAGTCTGGTGGCGTTCATCCTGTTCCTGTTCATGATGATCCTGCCGCTCGGCCAGGCATTCGGGGCGTTCACGTCGGTGAACTCAGCGTTGGGCGCCCTCGGCCGCATCGAGGAGATCATCGCGCTTCCCTCCGAGGACGCCGACGACCTCCCCGTCGATCAGCGCGCCATGATCGTCGGCCCAGCGAACGCGGCCGTGAATCCGGATGCCCCGGCCATCGCCTTCGCCGACGTGCAGTTCTCCTACCCCGACGCCGTTCTCGCCGCGCGCGCAGTACTCGATGCCGACACGAACGAGCAGACGAACGAGCGGACACCAGGGCCGACGCGCGGTCGTCACACGGGGGCCGTGCCGACCGTCGGGTCGACTGCCGCGGACGCGGTGGAGGCGTTCGAGGGACGCGACGTCGTCGCGGAGGCCGAAGCCGCGGCGGGCGCGACGCGCGAGGTCTCGGTGAGCGGGCTGACGGCATCCGATTCGGCGCATGAAGAAGGAGTGCTGCACGGGGTGAGCTTCACGGCTCAGCGCGGCAAGCGCACGGCTCTGGTCGGGCCATCTGGCGCCGGTAAGAGCACGATCCTCGCGCTGATTGAGCGCTTCTACGACCCGACCGCGGGTGCGATCACGATGGGCGGGTTGGACATCCGTTCGGTCGACCGGGCGAAGCTCCGCGCCCAGATCGGCTACGTGGAGCAGGATGCCCCGGTACTCGCCGGTTCGATCCGCGACAACCTCACGCTCGCCGTGCCAGACGCCACCGACCAGCAGTGCATCGACGTGCTGCACGCGGTGAACCTCACGGATGTGCTGGAGCGCAGCCCCCTCGGACTGAGCGCGCAGGTCGGCGAAGACGGCGTGATGCTCTCGGGCGGCGAGCGCCAGCGGCTCGCCATTGGACGGGCGCTGCTCGCGGCACCGCCGATCCTGCTGCTGGACGAGTCGACGTCGAGCCTCGACGGACGCAACGAGCAGCTGATGCGCGAGGCGATCGACGCCGTCGCGGAGAACCGCACGCTGATCGTCATCGCGCACCGACTCTCGACAGTCGTCGATTCGGACCAGATCGTGGTGATCGAGAAGGGTCGCGTGATCGGCACCGGCACGCACTCCGAGCTCGTTGAGACGACGCCCCTCTACCGCGACCTGGCGAAGCACCAGCTGCTCGTCTGAGGCACCCCGCTGGCCGAGTAGCGTACGGCCGCCGGGCGAGCCCGGCGACCCCAGCTCCCTGAGCGAGCGCAGCGAGTCGAAGGGCCGTCCCCTTCGAGCCCTTCGACTCCGCGCTGCGCGCTCCGCTCAGGGAGCTGTGGCGTCAGCCCCGCAGGCGGTAGCGCAGGGAGTCGAGCTCCGCGGTGAGCGCCGCCGGCACGCGGGTGCCGAAGCGGCCGAAGAAGTCTTCGGTGAGGTCGCACTCGGCCAGCCACGCGGCCGGGTCGATCTCGAAGAGGCGGTCGACGGCATCCGTGTCGAGCTCGAGGCCCTCGAGATCGAGGGATGCCCGAGCCGGCACCCTGCCGATCGGCGCGTCCACCGCGCCCGCCGTGCGTTCGAGCCTGCCGACGATCCACGCGATGACGCGCATGTTCTCGGCGAATCCCGGCCACAGGTACGAACCGTCCGCACCCTTGCGGAACCAGTTCACCTGGAAGATCGCCGGTGCGTTCGCGCCGAGCCGCTCGCCCATCGTCAGCCAGTGCGCCCAGTGATCGGCCATGTTGTAACCGCAGAACGGCAGCATGGCGAACGGGTCGCGGCGCAGTTCCCCCACCTCGCCCTCGGCCGCGGCGGTGCGCTCCGACGCGATCGTCGCCCCCAGGAACACACCGTGTCGCCAGTCCCTGGCCTGCAGCACGAGCGGAACGTTCGTTGCGCGCCGTCCGCCGAAGACGATGGCGTCGATCGGCACGCCTTCAGGGGCATCCCAGTCGTCGGCGATCGTCGGGCATTGATCGGCCGCGACGGTGAAGCGCGAGTTCGGGTGCGCAGCCGGGCGTCCTGAGTCGGGCGTCCAATCTTGGCCCTGCCAATCGGTGAGGTGTGCAGGCGGCTCGTCGGTGAGACCCTCCCACCACACGTCGCCGTCGTCGCGCAGCGCGACATTCGTGAAGATCGTGTTGCCCCAGAGCATGTCAACGGCGTTCTGATTAGTGGATGGCCCGGTCCCCGGCGCGACCCCGAAGAAACCGGCCTCCGGGTTGACC
>DASZMW010000068.1:0-2109 GCA_035551735.1 Humibacter sp.
CTCGCCTCGCCGGAGACCCTGCTCAAGAGACTCAGCACGAGGATCGCGTTCATCCGCTCCGGCCTGCGCAGAGAGACCTGGGCGGTGCAGCAGATTCCGCGGTGCGTGGCGGCTCTGTCGGCCGAGCGGTACGCCATCCACGTGCCAACCGACGACGCGACGACCGACCAGGTGGTGGAGCGGATCGCCGTGGACGCCGGGGTTGCCCTCACACGATCGCGGCTCGCACCATGGCGGTATCAGTTCCGCCGACTCGCGGTCGGGGTACGGCACATCCGTTGACACGAGTTCATCGATGACGAGCCGCCATAGTGCGTTCATCGACATGGCAGACCACGTCGTGTGCATTCGCGGACAGCACGCCACCTTCGCGCAGGTTCGCGGACAGCACGCCACGTCAACGCCGCGTGGCAGATCCGTCGGCTGACACGTTTTCAGCACCGCTGGATGCCACCTCGATCGGCGGATATGCTCTCCCGAATGGACGCAGCGCCCACCCTCGTCGTGATGTGCGGTCTGTCGTTCGCCGGCAAGAGCACCGTGGCGGCCGGCCTGGCCCGCGAACTGAACGCCGACGTTGTGAGCCTTGACGCGATCAACGCCGAGCGCGGACTCGACGGAGGGCAGGGCATCCCGGTCGAGGAGTGGTCGACGACCAACGACATCGCGCACGAACGCGTGGCACAACTGCTGCGCGAGCGGATGCCAGTGGTCGTCGACGACACCGGGTCGCCGCGATTCCTGCGTGACGAATGGCGAGCCGTCGCCGCCGGGACGGATGCCCGCTTCGCACTGGTCTGGGTGCGCATCGACAAGGCCGAACAGCGACGCCGCGTCATACTCAACCGGGCTCTCGGCGAGCGCCACGACGTGACCGACACCGTGCTGGACGAGCATGTGGCGGGGTTCGAGGCACCCGGAACGGACGAGCATCCGCTGACGATCAACGCGACCGACGCCCGCGACCCCGACGCGATCGCGGACCTTGCGCGTCGCGTACTGGAGCGCTGAGGACGAGGTCGCAGAGGGCTGAGGGCTGTCTGACTAATCACCCCCGCAATGGGAAGATAGCTTCGTTAGTTTTCATGCTCCGGACCCCATCGCGCGGCAATGCCACTCCTACCCAGAGGCCAAGCCGGAAAGCCGGAAAACTCCCGGTTTCATGGCATTTCCTCCACACATCGGCGGTTCAATGGCTTGTCAACAGAACGACATTCTTCGTATCTATATACTACTGTTCCTGCTAAATTGGGATCATGCACTTGACCCGACTCACCGAGACCACCGCGCAGGTGTGCTCTCTGCTCGGTGACGTCGCGGCGCGGCCGACGAGCGGCCCCGGTCGCGCTGACGCACCCGACATCGCTAAGCCGTCGGGTGCGCTTGTCGAGGCGGTCCGTTGTTTGAACGACGCCGACCTCGAGGCGCTGCTGGCGGATGCCGCCCGCGGCCGTGCCGAGTTCGACCGAGTCATCGCGATCGGTGCCGGCGAAGCAGCCAAGCGCTCGCGACGCGAGCTCGGTCACTCCGGCCTCGCGCAGCGCAGGGGATACCGCGGTGCGGCTCAGCTCGTGCAGTCGCTGACGGGAGAGTCCAAAGGCGAGGCCGCACGGCAAGTGAAGGTCGGCGAACTCCTCGGAGAAGCGGCTGCGATCGAAAGCCTTGCCGGCGCGGCGCGCGTCGACGAACGGGGCGATAATGCCCGTGATCGCCCGGGCGAAGATCGCGACCACGACGATCCTCCTCTACCGCTTCCGATCGATGCGCTGCCGTGGCAGCATCCTGTCACCCGTGCAATCAACGACGGCACGATCTCCGCCGGGGCAGGGCACCTCGTCGTGCGGATCCTCGAAGGCGTCACGGATGCCTGCCCCGACGCAGCACGCCGTGCCGCGTGCGAAGAGCTCATCGCATTCGCCAGCGGCTCGCATTCGTCGACGTCGGGCAATGGAACCGCGCTGCGCGAAGACCTGCTGCGAAGGGCTCGTCAGGTGCGTGATGCCATCGACGCGGATGGCATTGCCGAACGGTACGAACGGCGCTTCGAAAAGCGATCGCTGAAGACCTGGCACGACAGTGATGGAGCTCTCAACGTGCACGTTGTGTGCG
>DASZMW010000069.1:0-3398 GCA_035551735.1 Humibacter sp.
AGGCTAGCTGCATGGCCTCTCCTGGTCGTGCTCCGGCCCGGCCGTGTCCACAGCCGGCGAGCACGTCATCGACGTGTTCCGGCTCGCCTGGGGCGACTGGTTCGGTCACTCGACGTTCACGATCGCGCCTCCGCCCCCGCCGACACCCGCGGCACCCGGGATCGTGAGCATCGACGGCGTCAACGGCCGAGTCATCTCATTCGGTGCCTCGGCCGTGACGGATGGCGTCGAGATCGCCGGCTTTGCCGTGTACGACCCGAACTACACGCCACGGGTGTTCGTCGAGAGCGCAGGGGGCTCGTGCACGTCCGATGTCTCGTCGGACGGCCGGTTCGACTGCACTCTGCCAAACCCTGGCGTCGGCACGTACCCCATCTCCGTGACCGAGACGATTGCGGGCGTGCTGTGCGGGACATCCGTTCACCTCACGATCGTCGATGACACGCCCGTGCCACCGGTCGCGCCGAGTGTGATCAGCGTGGCCGGAGTGAATGCCGGAGTCGAGACTGTGAAGGCATCCGCTCTCGCTTCGGGACTCGTCGTCTCCGGCGTCGCGGCGTACGACCCGAACAACCCGGGCACCGTGACGGCGCGCATTGCGGATGTCGGCACATCCTGCTCCGCCACCGTCGCCCCTGACGGTGGTTACAGTTGCACGCTGCCCGCACCGGCCGTCGGCGCGCATGAGCTCAGGGTGACCGAGACGATCGCCGGTGTCTCCGACGTGAAGACGATCAAGCTGGTCGTCACCGCCGAATCCGTTGTGTCGCCGGCGCTGCTCAGGTTCGGCTCGTGGTCCCTTGCGGTCACTGACGGCCTAGGGGTGGACCTGAGCTCGCACAACGTCACTCCCGGCGAGAGCATCAAGGTGACAGGGCACGGGCTCGGTGCAGCAGCGAGCGTGGTGATCGAACTGCATTCGACACCGGTCGTTCTCGCCTCGCTCGACGCCACGGGCGGTGAGTTCGCACGCTCCGCGACGATTCCCGCCGACACCGAGATCGGCAATCACACGCTCGTGGTGCTGGTGAGTGCTCCCGGATATGCGGACGACGAGCGTGACATCCCGATCACGGTGAGCCCCGCGGATGTCGTCGCAGCGGCCGCGCCGACGCCGATCGTCTCCCCTCCGGCGACGAGCACGCCGTCACCCGCACCGACTCCGGAGCAGAAGGCGAGCGGCGACGCTCCGACCAAGACGTACCAGGTGAACAACACCGCGAAGCACGATCCGAGCTACAAGACGATCCTGTCGTCGCTGCCGACGATCGGGGACATCCGGCTCGGACCGCCGCAACTCGCGGCGGCCGGCAGTCTGATCGCGGGACTCGTGTTCCTGATCGCGCTGCCCGCGATCCTGCTCGAAGCAACTCTTCGGGAGAACTACGACAGGATCTTCCGGTGGGCTGGGCCGGTGCGGCGGGTGTTCCGTCCGCTCGGAACGCGCATCACGTCGCACACGACAGGCTTCTGGGCGTGGGTGACGCTCTATACCCTGATCGTCGGGTTCATCCTGTCGTTCGCCGACCCGAAGGTCGCGCCCGACCTGACATCGCTGCGCCTCGTTCTCGCTCTCGTCATCGCGCAGGTCGTGCACGACCTGGTGCTGGTGCTCATCTCGGGACGCCTGGCGAAGTCGTCGCTCCACATGCCGGTGACGCCGGTGCTGCGACCGGGCGGGCTGATCTTCGTGGTGGCCGGCGTCATCCTGACACGTGCTCTCGGCCTCGAGCCGGGAGTGCTCTTCGGCGCATGGCTCGTGCTGATGGCGCTGGGGAGCAGCGAGCGCCAGCGCGGCAGCCTCGCACTGCTGCGTGCGGCGGTTCTGGTCGGCGTCGGTCTGATCGCGTGGGCGGGTTACAGCCTTCTCGCCGGGGGCGAGGAATCGTTCTGGTCGCTGCTCGGTGTCGAGTCGCTCTCGGCCGTGATGGTGGGTGCGCTCAGCGAGCTGGTGATCGCCATGCTTCCGATGGCGTTCCTCGAGGGCCACGAGATCTGGGAGTGGTCGAAGCGGGCCTGGTTCGCCACCTACATCGTGGTCGCCGCGCTCTTCGCGATCATTGTGCTGCCCCAACCCGAGTCGTGGATCGAGCTGCGCGCACCCACGATCGTGCTCGGCGTCGTCTTCGGATCGTTCGGCGTGCTCTGCATCGGAGTGTGGGCGGCGTTCCGGTTCACGACATCGAAGGTGCAGCTGGAACGCGAGGAGGAGCGCGACGCCGCCGGGTGACTGAGTGCCGCGTGTGTTGCGGTGTTTAGGCGTAGGCGGCGACAACCTCGCGGATCGATGTGACGATCGTCGGGATCGGCACCCCGCCCGCGAGCATCGCGAGCAGCTGCCGAAGGTTGAGGATGCGCGCATGCTCCCGCCACTCGGGATGTAGGGGCCGTACCTCGCCGTAGGCGAGAAAGAAGGCATCCGGCACGCCTCCTGAGCACAGCATGTGCGCGACATCGACCTCGGCCCACGTATAGCTCACGGCTGGATCGAGGAACGCCGGTCCTCCGGTGCGATCGACGACGAGGTTGTTGCGCCACATGTCGCCGTGCGCGAGGCACGCACCGGTGTCGGGAATCAGCTCGGGAAGGCGTGCGCGCACCCGCGCGATGCCCACGCGATCGGCAGCGTCGAGCGCTGCCCCGACACGTGGTTCGCCGAGGTAGCGCAGCACGCGGTTCTCTGCGAAGAAGCGGTGCCCGTCAGCATCCCACGCGTTGCGTTGCTGGAGCAGCCCGAGCCAGCCGTCCGCCTCCCAACCGAAACGCTCTCGTGTCGTGGTGCGGTGCATCTGCGCGGCGACATGGCCGGCGGAGCGCCAGAACGCTTCATCATCTGGGACGAGCGGATCGAGCGCTTCCAGCACGATTGAGTGGGGTCCCACTGCCAACACGCGTGGGGTCGCGAGGCCGCCCAGCTCGGTGAGCGCTTCGAGACCTGAGGCCTCGGTAGAGAACAATTCAGCACTCGCCTCGGTCGATGCCTTCACGACGACCTCTTGACCGTCCTCGAGTTCGCACAGCCAGACAGGGTTCGCGAATCCACCGGGAAGTCTGCGCACGTGCCGCGCTGCGCGACCGCGAGGCAGAAACTCTGGAGACCATCCGCCCTCACGCATCCCTACCTCGTCATGCATCCTGACCTCTTTTGGGATTTGTTGTCTGAGCATACAAATGGTCGCCCTGCGCGGTCAATACAGCACGTACACGAGGGTTCAGGGTGAGGGCAAAGCGGCGATGAGCCAGGATGTGTAGCTCTCCGAGACGATTCCACCGAGCGCATCGACCGCGGATGCCGCCTGATCGACCTCTTTCGGCGTCCAGTCGCTGAACGTGCCGAACAGAGCACGCACCTGTTCCGTTGTCAGATCGATGGTCCAGCGGTAATGCAGGAGCCGATC
>DASZMW010000070.1:0-11051 GCA_035551735.1 Humibacter sp.
ATGCGAGCCACGTTGCAGGCGTGCATGACGATGTGCGCCGCATGCGCAGACGAGTGCGGCAATCACGCCGAGATGAGCGAGACCTGTCGCATGTGTCAGATGGCGTGCGAGGCCTGCGTCGCAGCATGCCGCGCGATGATGGACATGTTCGCGGCGGCCGAGACCGCCTGACAGTCAGCTCTGGGTTACGGTGCGTCGGTTTGATCGACGGCTGAGTTCTCCGCGCGGTACAACACGTTGAACCGGCGCGAACCCGCCGACAGTACGTTGTAGACGGCGTGCAGCGCCACAGGCTCACCGGGGGAGACCACTTCGGCGAGGTCCCGATGGTTCCAGAGCGCGACGGGCGTGCCGTCGATGGCGTAGGCATCCACCCAGCCATCCTCGTGAACCTTTGCGACGACCAGGTCGAGCCACTGCGACGGCGTCGCCGCAGCGAGCCGCAACTGAAGCGCGTGCAACCCGTGGCCAGGACGGATGTCCGCGCACATCTCGCCGAGCTCGCACGCGCAGTCCGCGGTGTGATCGAGTTCGGGGAGAAGGGACATGGCTTTCCTCACGAGGTTCACGTGTCCCCGAGGTTCGAAGACGACCTGATCACGGTACGAAATCCCCGCGCAACCCGCACGTCGGTCCGTCACGCAGTGCAACAAACACGGCATCCGTGGCTGCGGATGCCGTGTCGTGCGCCTGCCGGCTGCGCTACTGCAGGCCGCGGCGACGCAGCAGCGGCTCGATGACGGCATCCCGCCCGCGGAAGTCGCGGTACGCCTCCAGCGGATCCTTCGACCCGCCGACTCCGAGCAGCCGCGAGCGGAACCGTTCGCCTGCCTCGCGAGAGAGCCCGCCGTTCTCCTTGAACCACTCCACCGTGTCGGCGTCGAGCACCTCGCTCCAGATGTAGGAGTAGTACCCGGCGTCGTATCCGCCCGAGAACGTGTGAGCGAAGTACGTGCTGGAGTACCGCGGGGGCACTGCCATGTCGTTCAAGCCGGCATCGGCAAGTGCGGCGGCCTCGAAGTCTTCGACCGATGTGACGTCGGCGTCCGCGTCGATGCGATGCCAGGCCTGGTCGAGCATGGCGGCGGCGAGGTACTCGCTCGTCAGGAAGCCCTGGTTGAACGCCTCGGAGGCGTGGATGCGCTCGACGAGCTCGGTGGGCATCCGCTCGCCCGTCACGTGGTGGCGCGCGTAGTTGTCCAGCACCTCCGGCCAGAGCATCCACATTTCGTTCACCTGGCTGGGGAACTCGACGAAGTCGCGGAACACGCTGGTGCCCGCGAACTTCGGGTAGGTGGTCGCGCCGAAGAGTCCGTGCAGTGCGTGCCCGAACTCGTGGAAGAGGGTGCTCACCTCGTCGTACGTGAGCAGCGTCGGTTCACCGTCTGCGGGCTTAGGCACGTTGTGGTTGTTCACCACGATCGTGCCGCCGCCGAGCAGCCTGGTGTGCTGACCGAGGTCGTTCATCCAGGCACCGCCGCGCTTGGAATCACGCGTGTACAGGTCGAAGAGGAACAACCCGAGCGAGGCGCCGTCGGGCTCGAACACCTCGAACACACGGACGTCGGCGTGGTACGCGGTCAGGTCGGCGCGCTCCTGGAAGCGGATGCCGTACAGCCGGTTCGCCGCGAAGAACACGCCGTCGCGCAGAACGCGTTCCGCCTCGAAATAGGGCCGCATCGCGGCGGTGTCGACGTCGTATGTCGCCGCGCGAACCCGCTCCGAATAAAGCGCCCAGTCCCAAGACTCGATATCGTGACCCGCGGACTCCCGCAGATCGGACTTCTCGTTTGCCGCATTCGCTGCCGCAGCCGGGGCCAGGCGGGAGAGCATGCCGGCGACGGCATCCGGAGTCTTCGCAGTCTGCCCTGCCGTCACGTAGGCGGCGTGGTTGGCGAAACCGAGAAGTCGCGCACGCTGAGCCCGGAGTGCCGTGATGCGAAGAACGAGGTCGCGGGTGTCGAAGTCGCCACCACGGATGCCGCGGGCGCGCGACGCGCCCATGACCCGCTGCCGCACGTCCCGGTTCGTCAACCGTGCGAGGTATGGGTGTCCGGTCGGAAGCACGAGGGTGATCAGGTAACCGTCGAGTCCACGTTCGCGCGCAGCCCCTGCCGCTGCGGAGATCTCGGCAGGCTCGAGCCCCGCAAGCTCCGACTCGTCGTCGATGTGAATGGCGAGATCGTTGGTGTCGGCGAGCAGATTCTTCTCGAACCGAGTCGTGAGCGTGGAGAGTTCGGAGTTGAGTGCCTTCAGACGCTCCTTGTCCTCGTCGCCGAGTGCGGCTCCCGCGAGGGTGAACTCCTCGAAGTAGCGCACGACGAGGTAGCGCGACTCGTCGTCGATGCCCAGGTCGTCGAGTTGCTCGTGAACCGCCCGAATGCGTTCGTAGAGCTGCGGATCGAGGCTGATCGCGTCCTCGTGCGCCGCGAGCAGTGGTGCCACCCGCTCCTCTATCGAACTGATGTCGTCGTTCGAGTCCGCCGAGCTCTTGTTGAAGAACACTTCGGCCACGTGGCGCAGCGTCTGGCCAGATCGCTCGAGAGGAAGGAACGTGTTGTCGAACGTCGGCTGGTCCGCAACGGCGGTGATCGCCGCGATCTCCTCGCGTTGCTCCGCGAAGGCATGCTCGAACGCTGGGACGTAATGTTCGTCGCTGATCTCGCTGAACGGCGGAAGCCCATGCGGCAGAGTGCTGGGGGAGAGCAGGGGATTGGTCGTCATGATCTCCAGCCTAGAAGCCGCGCGATAGAAGCGCGGTTCCTAGGCTGAGGTCATGGCATCCCACGACGATGAGCGCTATCTGCATGGACATCACGAGAGCGTGCTGCGCTCGCACTCCTGGCGGACAGTGGAGAACTCCGCCTCCTACCTCGTTCCGCACCTTCGACCGGGACTTCGAGTGCTCGACGTCGGAAGCGGTCCAGGCACGATCACACTCGACCTCGCGCGCCTGGTTGCGCCGGGTGCCGTTGTCGGCATCGACGCCTCCGAGCAGATCGTGGCGAACGCGACGGGACTGGCCACCGACAACGACCTTCACAACGTGACCTTCCAGGTCGGCGACGCCTACGCGCTGGACTTCGAGGATGCCTCGTTCGACGTCGTGCACGCCCACCAGGTCCTACAGCACCTGGCGGATCCGGTGGCGGCGCTTCGCGAGTTCCGCCGCGTGCTGAAGCCGGGGGGCATCGTCGCGGTTCGTGACGTGGACTACGGGGCGACCGCCTGGCATCCAGGGCTGCCAGGGCTGGCGAGTTGGCTGCGCATCTACCTGGACGCTGCGCGCTCCAGCGGGGGAGAACCGCTGGCCGGGCGCCATCTGAAATCGTGGGCGCTGGCGGCTGGATACAAGCACGTCGACGCTTCCGCGTCGGCGTGGTGCTTCTCGTCGGAGGCCGAACGCGAGTGGTGGGGCGGCTCATGGTCCGTACGCACCACGGAGTCGGCTTTCGCGACAAGAGCGATCGAGAGCGGGCACGCGACGCTCGCCGATTTGTCCGAGATCGCGCAGACGTGGCACGACTGGGCCGCGGCCTCAGATGGATGGTTCGCGCTGACGCACGGCGAGGTCATTGCTCGCGCGTGAGCAGATTGCGACGAGAGACGCGTGCAATATAGGCGTTGCAAACAATCTGGTGCAAACAAACTGTTGCAAAGAAATACTTGCAAAGGAACCTTTGCGAACGTACTCTTGAGGCATGAGCACAGAGGACGTCGAAACGGGGCAGGGGCCGGCGGAGCCGGCGCGCACGCGGCGTGCGAACGACCGTCGCGTCGATCTGGCGTCGCTGAAAGTGCTGGCGCATCCGCTTCGAGTGCAGATCATGGACGAGCTCTCGAAGTTCGGACCGCTGACGGCGAGCGGACTCGCCGAGCGACTCGGCGAGTCGAGCGGAGCCACGAGCTACCACCTCAGGCAACTCGCCAAGCATGACTTCGTGCGAGAGGTCGAGGGGAAGGGCAGCGCGCGAGAACGCTGGTGGCGCAGATCGCCCGCCGGCATTTCGATGGACCCTTCCGAACTGAGCGAGACGCCAGCCGGTCGTGAGGCATACGACCTCGTCAATCGGGAGTTCCGGCGCGGCCAAGAGGAGGCGCTCGTCACCTTCATGGCGCGCGGCACCGACGTGCTGCCGCTCGAATGGATGGAGGTGGGATCAGTCTCAACCTCGAACGTTCGCATGACGGCCGACGAGCTAGGCGACTTCACGTCGAAGGTCTACGCCGTTCTCGACGAGGTCATCGCGGCCTATCGCGACCGCGAACAGCCGGCTGGAGCACGACCGATTCAGATTCAGTTCAACGCGTTCCCGATCATCGGGGGAGAAGAGAAGAAGTGATGAGCACCGTCAGCCTTCACGACACGCGTCGTTTTGCGATCGAGCGCACCGTCATCCGGATCGGCCGGGCCCTCGTCGTGTGGGGCGAGCGGCGCGAACAGATCGACGCCGACCGCAGCGACCTCTACCGTCGCCAGGCAAACGTTCGCGACCAGCAGGCGCTGCGCGCGGCCGCGGCACGAAGCCAGCTGCTTCCCTGAGCCGCGCGCCATGGCCCCGACTGAAGAGCGATCAGTCGTCCTCGTCCTCGTCCGTGGCCCCGCCTCCCGGCTGCGAAACCGTGGCGGAGTCCTCCTGCGGGTGATATCGGATCACGGTTCCGTCGTCGAGCTCGACGACCGGGTGTCCCTCCAACCACGTGAGGGTCCAGCGCCACGTCGAGGTGTCGACGTCGAGCGCCGTCAGTTCGTCCTCGACAGCGCGCACTGCCGATACCACCACGGAGGGCAGCCGGTCCGGTGCGGTGCCGCCGACAGGCCAGCGGGTTCCCAGTTGCATCGTCAGCTTTCGTCGCGGCGCAGCCGGTAGACGACCAGCTCGGAGGCGTCGGCGATCTCGTCGTAGAAGGCACGGGCATCCGCGTCTTCTGTCTTCGCGAGCCACTGCACGACGCCGGCGCCGTTCTCGGCCCCGACGGCGTCGATCAGGGAGCGTCCGTATCCCTGCTCCCGGTGCTCTTCGAGAACGAAGAGGTCGTCGATGTGCAGGGCGTGGTCGCCGTCGAGCGGCCGCGGCACCTGGTGGAAGTGCACCAGCCCGACGAGCGATCCGTCATCGTCGACCGCGACGAGACCACGTTCCGCGTAGGCGGCATCCGTCAGCCAACTCCAGACGAGCAGCGCCCCCTGATCGGTGAGCGAGCGTTCATAGAACGTCGCGTAGTCCTCGTAGAGTGCCAGCCAACTGAAGAAGTCTCCTTCAGCAGGCTCGCGAATCGTGATTCCCATCAGTCCCCCTTGCCGCATCTCAAGTCACGAGATGCGCACTGTGATCTAAAACCTATCGGCACTGAGTCCGCCGAGCGAGAGCTACGCCGACGGTTCATCTCCGAGCTCCACCTCGACAGACAGCTCGTCACCGGGGACGAACTGGAGGTCGACGATGCGTCCGACTGCACGGATGTCGGCCGCCGCCTGCTCGATCGCCCACAGCTCCTCCTCGGGAGCGGTCACGATCGCGCGGGCGATTGGCGCCTTCTGCGAGACCTTCGCAGAGGTCTTGGCACGTCGAATGCCTGTCAGCACGCGCGAGGTCGCTGTGAGCACGAGCGGAGTCGCCTCGCCCGCTGCGTCGCCGAGCGCGTCGGCCGTCGGCCATTCCGCCCTGTGCACCGAGCCGGACTGGAACCACGACCAGGTCTCTTCGGTCGCGAACGGAATGTATGGGGCGAAGAGACGCAGCAGTGTGGACAGCGCCAGCCGGAGCGCGGCCGCCGCCGAGACAGCGCCCTGTCCCTGCCCGTACGCGCGTTCCTTGACCAGCTCGAGATAGTCGTCGCAGAACGTCCAGAAGAACGACTCCGTCAGCTCGAGCGCTCGTGCATGGTCGTAGCCATCGAGGGCTTTCGTCGCTTCGGAGACCACGCTGGAAAGCTCGGCAAGCATGCTGCGGTCCAGCGCTTCGGTGACGTCGCCGGTGCCTGTGGGAAAGCTCAAGATGAACTTCGCCGCGTTAAGCACCTTGATCGCGAGTCGGCGGCCGATCTTGATCTGCGTCGGGTTCTGCGGGTCGAAGGCGGCGTCCGTTCCGAGCCGGCTCGATGCAGCCCAGTAGCGCACGGCATCCGAGCCGTGCTGCTCGAGGATGTCGGCAGGCGTGACCACGTTGCCCTTCGACTTCGACATCTTCTTGCGGTCGGGATCGACGATGAAGCCGGAGATGGCGGCGTGTGCCCACGGGGACACGCCGTCCTCGAGCTGGGCGCGCAGCACGCTGGAGAACAGCCAGGTGCGGATGATGTCCTGGGCCTGCGGCCGCAGGTCGTACGGGAACACCGCGTCGAAGAGTTCCGCGTCGCGCTCCCAGCCGCCCGCGATCTGCGGCGTCAGCGACGACGTAGCCCAGGTGTCGAGGATGTCCATCTCGGGCACGAATCCGCCCGGTGCGCCGCGCTGCGACTCGTCGTAGCCGGGCGCCGTGTCGGTGGTCGGGTCGACCGGCAGCTGGTCGCGCGTCGGCACGATGGGGGAGTCGAACACGGTCTCGCCCGCCTCGTCCACCGGATACCAGACGGGAATCGGCACGCCGAAGAAGCGCTGGCGCGACACGAGCCAGTCGCCGGAGAGGCCGCCGACCCAGTTCTCGTAGCGCACGCGCATGAACTCGGGATGCCAGTCGATCTGCCTGCCCAGCTCGACGAGCCGGTCTGCGAGTGCAGCGTCGCGCGCTCCGTTGTTGATGTACCACTGCCGGGTGGAGACGATCTCGAGCGGGCGATCGCCTTTCTCGTAGAACTTCACCGGGTGGGTGATCGGCTTCGGGTCCTCCAGCAGATCGCCGGACTCCTTCAGCAGCTCGACCATCGCCTGCTTCGCTGAGAAGACGGTCTTGCCGGCGAGCTGCGCGTAGGCATCCTTCGCGGCGTCGCTGGCGAGAGCCGCAGGCGGCTCCGGCAGAATGCGGCCGTCGAAGCCGATGACCGCGCGCGTCGGCAGGTCGAGCTCGCGCCACCACGTGACATCCGTGATGTCGCCGAAGGTGCAGACCATGGCGATGCCCGTGCCCTTGTCGGGCTCCGCGAGGTGGTGGGCCAGCACCGGAATCTCGACACCGAACACCGGGCTGCGCACCGTCTTGCCGAATAAGGGCTTGTAGCGCTCGTCGCTCGGATGCGCCACCAGCGCCACGCACGCCGGGAGCAGTTCGGGACGGGTCGTGGCGATCACCACGGGGCCGTCGTCGCCATGGAACGAGATCGTGTGGAAGGACCCGGGCTGGTCCCGGTCCTCGAGTTCGGCCTGGGCGACGGCGCTGCGGAAGGTGACATCCCAGAGCGTCGGCGCCATGGCCTGGTACGCCTCACCGCGTTCCAGGTTGCGCAAGAACGCCAGCTGGGAGACGAACAGCGACTCGTCGCCGATCGTGCGGTAGGTCTGCGCCCAGTCGACCGAGAGGCCGAGGCCTCGCCAGAGCGCTTCGAACTGCTTCTCGTCCTCGACGGTGAGTTTCGTACAGAGCTCGATGAAGTTGCGACGCGAGATCGGCTTCTGGTCGGCCGCGCGGGAGCTCTTGTTGTCGCCTCCCTCATAGGGCGGCACGAAGTCCGCGTCGTACGGCAGCGAGGGATCGCAGCGCACTCCGTAGTAGTTCTGAACGCGGCGCTCGGTTGGCAGGCCGTTATCGTCCCAGCCCATCGGGTAGAACACATGCTTGCCGCGCATGCGCTGGTAGCGGGCGACGACATCCGTGTGCGTGTAGCTGAAGACGTGCCCGATGTGCAGCGAACCCGATGCGGTCGGAGGCGGAGTGTCGACGGAGTAGATGCCGCCGCGCCCGGCACGAAGGGCGGCATCACGCTGGAAGTGGTAGGTGCCGTCGGCACGCCACCGCTCGTCCCACACCCGCTCGAGACCCTCGAGGGCGGGCTTGTCCGGAATGCGGCCGAAGGCGTCTGTGGCGGCTGAGTCGTCGAACATCGCGGCGTCGGTCATGGCGGAACTCCGTTGCGGTATGTGCGGCACCGTGTCAACTGGTGCCTGAGTGTGGGATGCCGCCCAAGTCTACCGGAGGCTCATTCAGGTCGCGACGGCGCCGCGTTCCTCCAGCTCGGCGTGTTCCGAGTCGAGCACGTCGTCGGCGTCGACGACGTCTTCGCGTCGCCGTTTCGCGATGGATGCCGCCGCGAGCGCGGCGACGAGCGTCACGACCGACAGGATGGCGAGAACGATGCCGGGGTGCCACCACGCGTTCTTCGTCGCAGCTCCGAGCGCCTCCGTCAGGAGAGGGATGAAGCCAGAGACCGCCGCCGCGATGGCGTAGGCGATGGAGAGTGCGCTGTACCTGATCGACTGGCCGAAGATGTCGGCCATCAGGCCGCCGAGTCCGGCCCAGCTCAGCGTGGGGAAGATGCCGCCGATGATCATCGTCCCGACCAGGATCGGGAACGTCGCGAACTGCAGCAGGAAGTACATCGGGAACGCGACGATCAGCGTCGTCAGGGCGCCGATCCAGACCACGCGGGCCGAGCCGATGCGCGTGGCGAGCAGCCCGAAGAGAGGGATCGTCACAAGCTGCAGCAGACTGCCGATCGTGGCGGCGGTGAATACCTGCGTGTAGTCGAAACCGAGCGACGCCACGCCGTAGTTGATCGTGTAGGTGTTCATCAGGGCGTACGACCCGATGCCGAGCAGGGCGGCACCGACGGCGACGATGAGGGTGACGGGTTGCTTGCGGAACACGTCGAGCACGGGGAACCGGTCCCGCTTCTTCTCTGTGACGAGGTGCGAGAACACCGGGGTCTCGTCGATCGAGAGCCGCAGGTAGAGGGACACCGCGAGCAGCGGCAACGCGAGCAGGAACGGGATGCGCCAGCCCCAGGCGAGCATGTCGGCCTGGCTCAGCGTCGCGCTCAGCCACAGGAAGAGCACCGAGGTGACGATGGTGCCGATCGGCGACCCGAGCTGGGGAAGGGCGGCGTAGAAGCCGCGGCGCTTCGGGGTGGAGTGCTCGACGCCGACCAGAATCGACCCGCCCCACTCCCCGCCGAGAGAAATGCCTTGGACCACGCGCAGCAGCACGAGCAGGATCGGCGCTGCGACGCCGATGGTCGCGTATCCCGGCAGCACGCCGATCAATGCGGTGGAGACACCCATGATCCCGACGGTCCAGATCAGCGTGGAACGCCTGCCGATGCGATCGCCGAGGTGTCCGAAGATGATCGCGCCGATCGGGCGCACGAAGTACGAGGTGGCAAGGGTGAGGAAGGCGGCGAGTTGCCCGGCGACTCGGTCTTCCGCAGGGAAGAAGACAGCCGCGCTGAAGATGGCGCTGAAGAAGCTGAAGACGTAGAAGTCGTACGACTCCAGAGACGTGCCGACCAGAGAGGCGAGGGTCACCCGCCACGCGTTCCGGTCTGCTGTGCGAGAGGCGATGTTTGTGGAATCGGTCACGGGCTTCAACTATGGTGCCTCGGCGACGACCGGTGGTGGATGTTACCTCCAGCGTTCGACTCCTGACCTTGTGGAAGTCGGATGACGCAACTCGCGACGAGCTCGGGAGGTCAGGCCGCGGCGTCGAGCCAGGTGAGAACGGCGAGCACCCTGCGATGGTCCGTGCCGGAGTCGTCGAGGCCGAGCTTGGCGAAGATCGCCGACACGTTCTTCTCGACGGCGCCGACGCCGACGTGAAGCAGTCCCGCGATCGCGGCGTTCGTGCGTCCTTCAGCCATGAGCTGGAGGGTCTCCCGCTCCCTCGGCGTGAGTGCGGCGAGCGGGTCAGCGCGACGACCGACGAGTTGCGCGACGACCTCGGGGTCGAGCACGGTGCCGCCAGAGGCGACGCGGGTGACGGCATCCGTGAGCTCGTCGAGGGATGCCAGGCGATCCTTGAGCAGGTAGCCCATGCCCCCTGCACCGCTGCCGAGCAGTTCACGTGCATACGTGGTCTCGACGTACTGGCTCAGCAGCAGCACGCCGACCTCTGGCTGCGCAGCATGCAGCGCGAGCGCCGCCCGCACTCCTTCGTCACGGAACGTGGGCGGCATCCGCACGTCCAGCAGAGCGACGTCGAAGGGCACGGTCTTCGCGGCGGTCAGCAGCGCCTCCGCGTCGCCGAATGCGCCGACGGTGACGAAGCCCGCCTCGGAGAGCACGCGCAAGAGCCCCTCGCGCAGCAGCACGGAATCGTCCGCAATCAGCACACGGAGGGATTCGGTCACGCACTCACGATAACGGCACGGCGATGTTCACGACGGTGCCGGAACGGCTCGATGCGAGTTGGGTGGTTCCACGCATCGACGTGACGCGCTCGCGGATGCCCGCCAGCCCGTGTCCTTCGGCGAACCCCGCGCCGCCGTGCCCGTTGTCGGAGACCGAGAGCAGCACGGTGTTCTGGTCCACCACGATCCGCACCCTCGCGAGTGAGGCATCCGCGTGCTTCGACACATTGGTGAGCAACTCCGCCGCAACGAAGTAGAGGTTGCGTTCGATCTCGGAGGGCAGGGCGCTGCTCAGCGCATACGTCAGCTCGACGGGGATAGTGCTCCGTGCTCCGAGAGACTCGAGCGCCGCCTTCAGCCCACGGTCCTGCAGGATGGGCGGCGCGAATCCGCGGGAAAGCGCCCGCAGCTCGTCGAGCGACTCCTGCGCAGTCGTGGCGGCCTCGTCGAGGAGGCGTGCTGCGGCATCCGGATCGTCGTGCATGCGTCGCTGTGCGGAGGCGATGTCCATGCGGAGGCGGAGCAGGCCCTGCTGCGGACCGTCATGGATGTCGCGCTCCAGCCTGCGCAGGGTGCGATCCTCAGCGGCAACGGCGGCCGCGCGCGACTCGGACAGCTCGCTGACCTCACGGCGCAAGCTCTGCGACGACCAGGATCCGAGCAGCCCCTTGGCGACGCCCCAGTGCACGAGGACGAGACCACGCATCACGAACGGAAGCGTGAACAGCATGATCACGCCGACGATCCCGTACATGACTGCGTCACCAACTCGAGGATCGAACGTCGCGGTGGTGCCCGTCGCCCAGTCCCAGATCACGCGGGACAGCCAGACG
>DASZMW010000071.1:0-4451 GCA_035551735.1 Humibacter sp.
AGATGTGCCGGGCACGGGCAAGACATCCTTGGCGCGCGCCCTGGCCGAGAGCATCTCGGGCACGAGCAGTCGCATCCAGTTCACGCCCGACCTTCTGCCGGGCGACATCACGGGCGTCGGCGTGTATGACCAGCGCTCGGGGGAGTTCATCTTTCACAAGGGCCCGGTGTTCGCTAACGTCGTGCTCGCCGACGAGATCAACCGCGCGAGTCCGAAGACCCAGTCCGCCTTGCTGGAGGTGATGGAGGAACGACAGGTGAGCGTCGACGGCGTCACTCACCGGCTCGCCCCTCCGTTCATGGTCATCGCGACGCAGAACCCGATCGAGCAGGCCGGCACGTACCGGTTGCCTGAAGCGCAGCTCGACAGGTTCATCATGAAGGCATCCATCGGCTACCCGGACCACGCATCGATGGTGCGCATCCTCGAGGGCGCCGATCACGCAGCGCACGAGATGGTTCTGCCGACCGTGGTGATGGGCGACATGGTCACGACCCTGTCGCGCCTTGCCAGGGCGGTGCATGTGGAACCGGCGATCAATGACTATGTGTCCCGGCTCGTGGATGCCACACGCAACGCAGACGAGGTGCGTCTCGGCGTCAGCGTGCGTGGTGGCCTCGCGCTGATCCGTACGGCGAAGACGTACGCGGCCGGTCTCGGACGGTCCTATGTCATCCCCGACGACGTGAAGGCGCTGGCCGAGCCGGTGCTCGCCCACCGTCTCGTGCTCGACACCGAGGCCGAGTTCGACGGCGTGACGGCGCACGGGGTGGTGGCGAACGTCATTCTGCAGACGCCTCCTCCGCAAGACGGGACCACGGTGTGACCTTCGATTCACCGACCAGCACCACCGGGGTCGACAACGCTCGCACCCGGCTCGTCGGCGCGCGTCAGGGACGTCTTGCGGATGCCGTGGTCGATGTCGTGCGCGGCTGGCGGGCGTTCTCCGTCTGGTGCGGTCGAGTGTGGCGCGCGATGACCGAGATCATGACGATCACGGGTGTGTGCGTCGCGCTCTTGACGATCGCGTCGTTCGTGGTGGGCTACGTCGCCGGCTGGGCAGAGGCCGTGGTCTTCGGATGGCTCGGCGTCGCACTCTTCATCATCGCCATGATCTACCTGCTCGGTTCGGTGGCCTACCGGGCGATCCTGCATCTGCCGAATCCGCGGGTCGTCGTCGGTGCCTCGGCTCCCGTCGACGTCGTGGTGTCGAACCCCCTGAAGCACGGCCTGCTCGCCGCACGCATCGAGGTGCCGGTCGGCGGCGGCGTCGCGGAGTTCGCCGTACCTGGGTTGCGTCCTTCTGCGGAGTTCCGCGACGTCTTCCTGGTACCGACGACGCGCAGAGGCGTGGTCACGATCGGGCCGATCCGCTCGGTTCGCGCCGACCCGGTCGGGCTCATGCGTAGGGAAGCCGATTGGCAGCAGACGGTCGAACTGTTCGTCCATCCGGCGACGATCTCCATCCCGAGCATGAGCACCGGTATGGTTCACGATCTGGAGGGGAATCCGACACGCGAACTGACCGTAAGCGACATGTCCTTCCACGCGCTGCGCGAGTACGCGCGGGGCGATGAGCGTCGGCACATCCACTGGCGAAGCAGCGCGAAGACCGGTGCGTTCATGGTGCGTCAGTTCGAGCAGACCAGGCGGAGCAACCTGCTCGTTGCGCTCAGCCTTGCCGACGCCGACTTCGCGTCGGACGACGAGTTCGAACTGGCAGTGAGTTCGGCCGGGTCGCTGGGGGTGCAGGCGATCCGCGACACGCGAGCCGTCTCGGTCGTGGTCAGCGAGAAGACGCCTGACTTCGCGAAGAACGCGGTCTACGACGTGCGTGCCCTGGATGCCGCATCGCCGACGCGCCTCCTCGACTCGCTGTGCCGGATCGAAACGACGTCCGCGGCGTTGCGCATCGTCGACGTCGCCAAGGTCGCCGCCGAAGGAACTCCCGATCTGTCGATCGCCTTCCTGGTCTGCGGATCGACGGTGACGGCGGCCCAGCTGAGGCACGCCTCGACCATGTTCCGCCAGGGCGTCGAGGTCGTCGCAGTGCGCTGCACGCCGGGAGACAGCCCTAGCCTGCGCAGGCTCGGCGACATGAGCATCCTCACCGTCGGCTACCTCGATGACCTGCGGGCGAGTCTTGCCAGATCGAGGGCGGCATGAAGCGATCGGATGTCGTCTTCCGCTTCACGGCGACCGCCTACGTGCTCGCGTTGACGGCCGCGTGCGTCGCCGCGTTCTGGCCCGTCTACCAGTCGACGGACTTCGTGGTGATGGCCGTCGGTGCGCTGATCGCGGGCACGGCGGTGGCGGTCTGCGCGACGGTGTGGCGCTGGAACTCGTTGGTCACGACGCTCGTTTCGGTCGGGGTCTTCCTGCTCATCGGCGTGCCTCTCGCGGTGCCGGGGGAGACGATGTGGGGCGTGGTGCCGACCGCCCAAGGATTCGTCGACCTGCTGAGCTCGGTCGCGCTCGGCTGGAAACAGCTGATCACGATCGCCGTGCCGGTCGGTTCGTATCAGGCGCTTCTCACCCCGGCTTACGTGCTCGCGTTCGGCTCCTGTGTCGTCGCCGTCACCGTCGCTCTGCGATCCCGAGCGGCGGAGCTCGCCGTCGTTCCTCCGCTGGTCGTGTTCGTGCTGGCGATCGTGCTGGGGTCCGATGCGGCCGCAACACCCCTTCCGCTGACTGTCGTGGTCGCAGGACTCGCGGTGGGCTGGCTGGCCTGGATGCGCCGCAGACGCCGTGTCTCCCGGCTCATCGCGCTGTCCAGCGCACACGCCGATGTGCGTCGCGGCGAGCGTTCCCTGGCCGCCACCAGGTCGGTGGTGATCGCGGCCGTGGTTCTCGTGCTGGCGGTCGTCGCCTCCGCCGGCATCTCGTACCTGGTGCCACCGGCATCGGCCCGCAACGTGGCCCGTACCGCGACGATGCCTCCGTTCAACCCCCGCGATTACGCCAGCCCGTTATCCGCGTTCCGGTCCTACCTCGAGCCGGACCGCTCCGGCACGGCCATGTTCACCGTTCATGGGCTGGGCGACGTGCGAAGATTGCGCATCGCCACGCTCGACAGCTACAACGGCATCGTCTACTCGGTGGGTACAGAACCCGGCGACTCCGGTGCGTTCGCGCGCGTTCCCGACACGTTGTCGCAGCCGAAGGCATCCGGGCGAACGAGCACTCTTTCGATCACGATGGATTCGCTCAGCGGACCGTGGCTGCCGACGTTCGGCGACCTGGAGCACATCGAATTCAGCGGTGCGAACGCCGACACTCTGCGCGACGAGTTCTACTACAACGCGGTGACCGCGTCGATGGCTGACACGGCCTCGCTGAGCTCGGGTGATTCGTACGAGGTGACAGCGGCGGCCACTCCGTCGAGGACGATCGCGCAACTGGCGAAAGCGAAGCCGGGAGCGGCGGCTCAGCCCGCGCTGACGACGCTTCCCTCCGATCTTGCCGAGACACTGCAGCGGTACCAGGGTGATGCGACGACTCCCGGCGCGAAGCTTTCCACGGTGCTTCAGCGGCTCGCCGACACCGGCTACATCAGCCACGGCATAGGAAACGAGGTGAAGAGCCTCTCCGGGCACGGTGCCGATCGCATCAATGCTCTGCTCGATTCCGTACCGATGGTGGGCGATCAGGAGCAATACGCCGTCACGGCCGCGCTGATGGCTCGTCAGCTGGGCTTTCCCGCGCGGGTCGTGCTGGGATTCGACGTGCCGCAAGACGCGTCGGGAGACGACGTCACGTTCACCGGGAACGACATCTCGGCCTGGATTCAGGTGAAGACCGCGAAAGACGGTTGGGTCGACGTGAATCCGAACCCTCAGGTCCGTCCAATTCCGGAGAAGAAGCCCGATCAGCCGAAGCAGATCTCGAGGCCGCAGTCGGTCGTCGAGCCGCCGAAAGACACGACGGACACCCAGGAGAATCCGCCGCCGCAGTCCCACGTGGCCAAGCAGCACGTCGATCGGACGCCCGCCTGGCTGGGCATCCTGCTCGCCGTGCTCACAGTGCTGGGCTGGACCCTGCTCGGTCTTGCGCTCGTGGCATCCCCGTTCCTCGCTGTCGTCGCGGCGAAATGGCGCCGGCGACGAGCGCGACGATCGACACGGGTCCTCCCTCGCGGGCGCATCACGGGCGCGTGGAACGAATTCGCGGATTCCGCCGTCGACCACGGCTATTCGCCGCCCGGGTTCGCGACGCGCAGCGAGGTCGCGGAAACTGTCGGGGGACCGCGTCCCACGCTCCTGGCGTCGGTCGCCGATCGTGCAGCGTTCGGCAGGGCTGAACCCGATGACACCGACGCCGATCAGGTGTGGCGGGCCGTCGACGAGCTGCGTCGTGACCTCAATGCGCGCACGACCCGGTGGGGCCGGTTGCGTGCGAAGGTCTCATTGCGCTCCCTCGGCGGCTACCGTGGAAGCAGAGGGAACACCGGG
>DASZMW010000072.1:0-3240 GCA_035551735.1 Humibacter sp.
AGACAACGTGCGTGCCCTCCAGCAGGGGCGCGTATCCGGAATACTCCATGCCGAGGTCGAACTGGTCCGTATAGAAGTAGGGGATGTCGTCGTACTCGACGCCACGGTCGAGCAGGTTGAGCGCGGCCGTCTTCCCTGTACCGATGGCGTTCGCCCAGTGCTCGCTGCGCAGCCTCTGCCGCACGACGGGGTGGTACGGGTTGGCCGCGTCGCCCACCGCGAAGACCCCGTCGGCGCTCGTTCGCATGCCGGCGTCGACGAGGATGCCGCCGGCCACCTCGAGTCCGGCATCCTGCGCCAACGAGACCAGCGGCACAGCCCCCGCGCCGACGATGACGACATCGGCGTCCACGACGCCGCCGGCGTACTCGACACCGGTCACCGCGCCACCCTCCGTCCGGAACGCTGTCGCGGCCTCCCCACGCAGAATGCGCACGCCGTGCTCCTCGTGCAGGGCCGCGAACACCGCACCGAGTTCGTCACCCAGCGCTGACGACAACGGCACCCGTGAGTGCGAGAGCACCGTCACGTCGTTGCCGAAGGTTCGCGCGTTCGCAGCGACCTCCATGCCGATCCACCCGGAGCCGACAACGACCACGCGCCTGTCTCCCGCGGAGATCACCTCGTGGATGCCGCGCGAGTCCTCGATCGTTCGCAGGTAGTGGATGCCTGCGGCATCCCCTCCCGGCACCTCCAGCCGCCTCGGTGTCGCGCCTGTCGCGATCAGGAGCCTGTCGAACGGTACGGCCGTTCCGCCCTCGAGCAGCACGGACCTGGCATCCAGGTCGAGCGCGTGAGCGTGCAGCCCTGAGCGCACCTCGACGTCGTGTTCACCCCACCATGCCTCGTCCTGCACCCACACCTCGGAGTCGTCGAGAGAAGCGAGATAGGCCTTGGAGAGCGGCGGCCTGGCGTAGGGGTTGTGCGCTTCACCGGCAACGAGAGTGAGGCGGCCGTCGAAACCTTCCTCGCGCAGCGTGACGGCTGCCGTGCCGGCGGCAAGGCCGCCTCCCACGATGACGAACTCCTGTGCTGACATGCGTCCCCTCCTCGTTCGACGCGGCCATGGGCAACGCCCGCGCTCCTCTTGATTCTTCTGCACCCACCCCCGTTACGCTGCCAGCAGGTCCCCTGCGCGCACACCATTCGCCACTGGATTCCGCACGACAGACTCCCAGGTTGAACCCAGCCAACGCGCAGATACTGGGCGCATGAGCACTGGACCCCGAATTCTGATCGTCGACGACGAGCCGAACATCCGCGACCTCCTCACGACGAGCCTGCGTTTCGCCGGATTCGCCGTGCGCGCCGTCGGCAACGGCGCCCAGGCGATCAGTGCGGTGCTTGAAGAGGAACCCGACCTCATCATTCTGGACGTCATGCTTCCTGACATGAACGGCTTCGGGGTGACCAAGCGTCTACGGGGAGCCGGGTACACGGCGCCCATCCTCTTCCTCACCGCCAAAGACGACACGGAAGACAAGATCACCGGCCTCACGGTGGGCGGCGACGACTACGTCACCAAGCCGTTCAGCCTCGACGAGATCGTCGCCCGCATCAAGGCCATCCTGCGCCGCACCATGCAGGCCGACGACGACGCCATCATCCGCGCAGGCGAACTCACCATGGACCAGGACACGCACGAGGTCTTCGTGGGCGACACCGCCATCGAGCTCTCCCCCACCGAGTTCAAGCTGCTGCGCTACCTCATGCTCAACCCGAACCGGGTGCTGTCGAAAGCGCAGATCCTCGACCACGTCTGGGAGTACGACTTCAACGGAGACGCGGGAATCGTCGAGAGCTACATCTCCTACCTGCGACGCAAGGTCGACGCCCACTCGACAGAGCCGCTCATCCAGACCAAACGAGGTTTCGGCTACATGCTGAAGGCAGCGAAGGTCTAGGCCTCGCCTTCGTCTCAGCTTGACCGCATAGGCTCCCCACCCGTGACGCCAGCCTTCACCCACGTGCTCAGCCGACAGCGGTGCGCCCGGCAAAGACGGGCGAACGGATGCTGAACAAGTGGAACTCCATATCGTTGCGCACCAAGATCACCGGTGTCACGGTGCTGGTGCTCACGTTCGGCCTTCTCGTGGCCGGACTCGGCACGATGCTGCTCTTCAAGCCGGTGCTCATCGGCCTCTTCGATCAGCAACTGAAATCGATCGCGGCCCAGCCGTCGAGCATCAACGCCATCCTGCCGACCGAGACCAAGGACAGCAGCGGTCCCGTGCTCGGTGAAGACGTCACCGCGACCTTCTACGTGGCGCTCTACGGTGCAGACGGCACGCTGGTGCAGCAGAACTGGAGCAAGGTCGCCGACGGGAAGAAGCCCGGTGTCCCCAAGGTGCTCACCCTGGAGCAAGGTGCAGCGTGCGCCAACCAGGGACCCGGCTGGCTGCAGAGCCGCGACGGCAGCGGGTCGTTTCGCAGCGTGTGCGCCGTCGTCCAACTCGATGCGACCACTCCGACGTACGGCACGGTCATCATCGCGATCTCGACCGCCCAACTGGATGCCGCACTCGCCAGCTATCTTTCGATCTTCTTCAGCTTCGGCGTGATCGTCGTCATCATCGGCGCGTTCCTCACCAGAGCGCTCGTGACCACCACGTTCCGTCCGCTGCGCGAGGTGGAACGCACGGCGGCCGAAATCGCCGACGGCGACTTCAGCCAGCGACTCGGGGGCGCCACCCCGAACACCGAGGTCGGCAGGCTGAACCGCTCCCTCAACACGATGCTGAACCGCATCGACCGTGCGTTCAAAGACCGCGCGCGCTCGATCGAACAGATGCGCAGGTTCGTCGGGGATGCCAGCCACGAACTGCGAACGCCGCTCGTGTCCGTGCGCGGCTACGCAGAGCTCTACCGCATGGGCGCTCTGCAGACGCCGGACGAAGTCGCCCAGGCGATGGACCGCATCGAGAAGGAGGCAGTGCGCATGGGCCTCCTCGTCGAGGATCTGCTGGAACTCGCGCGCCTCGATGAGACCAAGCCTTTGGCAGCGACAGAGGTTGACCTTGTGCCGCTCGCGCACGACGCCGCACTCGACGCCAACGCCGGCAACCCCGACCGCACCGTCTCCGTGCGCCTCTCGCTGCCGCCGCTGCCCCCACCTCCTCTCGGGCCGTCGGCGCAGAGGGCCGTCGAAGCGGATGTCGACGACGACAGCGAGCCGCAGACATCCTCGCAGCGTCAGGTAACGTCAGCCCGTCAGCAGCGGGGCGCGAACACGACAGGGCC
>DASZMW010000073.1:0-11160 GCA_035551735.1 Humibacter sp.
TGCTCCTTCTCGTCGTCCGACGGCGGCAGCGCACAGAACGACTCCGCGACGAGGCCGCCGACCAGCAGGATGATCGCACTCACCGCCGCGATCACGCTCAGCCAGATCGAACTGGTCGCCGTCACCGGACGTGTCAGCACGTAGACCACGATGCCGATGCCGGTACCGGTGAGCAGCCCGCCGACGAAGCTGCACGCCTTGGCGAGCACGGCGATGCGCATCGCACGGAACGGGTCCACGTGCACCCTCACCTTGCTGCGAACGGCCCGTCTGATCGGAATGGCCAGCAGCACCACGATCACCCCGATGGCGATCAACGTGACCGACAGCGAGATGGGCGGGATGAGCATCGACGTACCGGCGGCGACCAAGGCGATCTCGAGCAGGTATCCGATCGCGATGCCAATGACGCCGAGCACGATGAGGGCGGTGGGTCCTGTGCGCCTCACGAGGCACCTCCCGCCGGCGTGGCATCGGATGCCCGCAGCCGCGCCAGCAGCGCATCGACGCGTCCCAGCTCCGGCAGCTCGGCATCCGGGTCGAGGTCGAGCCATGGGGCAAGCACGAACTCCCGCTCGGATGCCCGCGGATGCGGCAGCTGCAACCGGTCGTCGTTCACCTGCCTGCCACCCATTGCGATGAGGTCGAGGTCGAGTGTGCGGTCACCCCAGCGCTCAACGCGCACGCGACCGTTGGCATCCTCGATGCGGTGCAGCTCGGCGAGCAACGCGTGCGGATCGAGCGCCGTGGAGATGAGTGCGACGCCGTTAAGGTAGCGCGGGGCGTCCTCATCGATGCCGTCGAGGCGCACGGCGGCGGTCTCGATGAAAGACGAGACGGCATCAAGCCGCACACCGGGCGTCGCGGCGAGGTCGTCGAGCGCCGCCTTCACGGTCGCCTCACGGTCGCCGAGGTTGCTTCCGAACGCGACGACGGCGGGCTCGAGCGGCCGAAGTCGCTGCTGACGCGGCTTCACGGCGATCACGCGGTCACCCCGCTCTCGTACCAGGCGCGGTCGCGAACCACCGTGACGGCGACGTCGCCGAACGGCACGGGGATCGGGGCATCCGGCTTGTGCACGGTCACCTCGGTGCGCTCGGCCGGGAACGACAGCACGACGCGCGCCACGCGCTCCGCCACGGTCTCGATCAGGTCGACCGGATCGGATGCCACAGCATCTGCCACCGCCTCGGCCAGCTCTCCGTAGTGCACGGTCGCGGCGAGCTCGTCACCGCGCGCCGCTGCACCGAGGTCGAGCCACGCGGTCACGTCGATAACGAAGTCCTGCCCCTCGGCGCGCTCGAAGTCGAAGACACCGTGGTGCGCGCGCACGCGCAGGCCGGTCAGGGTGATGCGGTCGCCGCTCATCCCTCTATCTTCCCGTGTCGCTCTGCTCCGGCCATCTTCTCGTGTCGAGCCTCTTCGGCGCTGCCCGTCTCCCAGGAGTGCACGACGTCGAGCGCGATACGCGTCGACACGACGTCGTGCACCCGCACGCCCCACACGCCGTCGCGGGCGGCCAGCGCCGTGATGACGGCCGTCGGCAGGTCGCGGTCCTGAATGGATGCCCCTTGCGGCATCAACTCTCCGAGGAACCTCTTGCGCGACGCTGCGACCAGCACGGGCAGTCCCGCCGCTTCGAACTCGCGCAGGTGGTGCAGCACGTCCCAGTTGTGATCGGCGTTCTTCGCGAATCCGAGTCCGGGATCGATGATGATCCGCTCGGCAGCGACGCCCTGCGCTTCGAGTGCGTCGACGCGGCGCAGCAGCTCGTCGCGAACGTCGTGGGCGGCATCCTCGTACGTGGCGAGGTCGTTCATGCGGTCGCTGTGCCCGCGCCAGTGCATCACCACGTAGTGCACCCCGCGCTCGGCGACGAGTGGCGCCATGGCCGCGTCCGCCAGCCCGCCCGACACGTCGTTGACGATCTGCGCTCCGGCGTCGAGGGCTGCCTTGGCGGTCTCGCTGTTCATGGTGTCGATGCTGACGCGGATGCCCCGCGCGGCCAGCTCGCTGACCACCGGCAGCACGCGCCCCAACTCCGCAGGTACGGGAACACGTTCGGCGCCGGGCCTCGTCGACTCCCCTCCGACGTCCACGATGTCTGCGCCTTGCCTGGCGAGCTCGACGCCGTGCGCGATCGCGGCATCCGTCGACGCCCAGCGCCCGCCGTCGCTGAACGAGTCGGGCGTCACATTGAGGACGCCCATGATCTGCGTCACTTCACGCCCCGGCCGATCAGAGCGATGAGTTCGGCGCGCACGACCGGGTCGCTGAGTTGTCCGCGGCTGGCGATGGTGACCGTGGTGGCGTCCGTCTGACGGGCGCCGCGCGAGGTGACACAGGCGTGGCGTGCGTCGAGCACGACCAGTACGCCGCGCGGGTCGAGACCCTGCACGATCGTGTCGGCGATCTCCTCGGTGAGGCGCTCCTGCAGCTGCGGCCGCGCCGCGAGGATCTCCACCACCCTCGGCAGCCTGCCGAGCCCGACAACCCGTTCACCGGGAAGGTAGGCCAGGTGGGCGACGCCCTCGAACGGCAGCAGGTGATGCTCGCACATCGAGCGGAAACGGATGTCGCGCAGCAGCACCGTCTCCGGATCGTTGTCGCCGAGCGGCACGGTGTCACGAAGCGGCTCGACTGCGTCGAGGGCCAGCCCGCCGAAGAACTCGTCGTACGACTCGGCGACGCGAGCCGGGGTCTTCTCGAGCCCCGGCCGCGTCACGTCTTCGCCGATGGCGGCGAGCAGTTCGGCTACGGCCGCTTCGATGCGTGCGCGGTCGACGGCCACGTGGTCCCCGTGCTTACGCGGTGGCCGGGCGAGGCTTGACCTGACGCGAACGCTTCGGCTTCGACGGAGTGGGATCGGAATCGACTCCACCATCGACCACGCCAGCATCGATCGGCGCCGTTTCGGGCCCCGGGTACGCGATCGGCGGGATGCCGGGCGAGACGCGGTTGTCGGCAGACACCCACTCCGGGCGCTCCGGCAGCTTCTTGATGTTGGTGAAGATCTCGGCGATCTGGTGGTGGTCGAGCGTCTCCTTCTCGAGCAGTTCGCGCGCCAGAGCATCCAAAATGTCGCGGTTGTCGTTGATGACCTGCCAGGCCTCGTCATGCGCCTTCTCGATCAGCGTTCGCACCTCAGCGTCCACTCGCTCGGCGATGCGCTCCGAGTAGTCGCGCTGGTGACCCATGTCGCGACCGAGGAACATCTCGCCGGAGGACTGGCCGAGCTTCACCGATCCGATGTCGGCGCTCATGCCGTATTCCGTGACCATCTTGCGGGCGATGCCGGTGGCCTTCTCGATGTCGTTCGAAGCACCCGTCGTGGGATCCTTGAAGACGACCTCTTCGGCGACCCGTCCGCCCATCGCGTAGGCGAGCTGGTCGAGCAATTCGTTGCGGGTCACGGAGTACTTGTCCTCGAGCGGCATCACCATCGTGTAGCCGAGCGCGCGGCCTCGCGGCAGAATCGTGATCTTGGTCACGGGGTCCGTGTAACGCATCGCGGCGGCGGCGAGGGCGTGTCCACCCTCGTGGTACGCCGTCATGAGCTTTTCCTGGTCCTTCATCACGCGCGTGCGCTTCTGCGGGCCGGCGATCACACGGTCGACGGCCTCATCCAGGGCGCGGTTGTCGATGAGCTGCGCGTTCGAACGAGCCGTCAGCAGAGCGGCTTCATTGAGCACGTTCGCCAGGTCCGCTCCGGTGAACCCCGGGGTCTTGCGCGCCAGCACCTCGAGATCGACGCCTTGGGCCAACGGCTTGCCGCGACCGTGCACCTCGAGGATCTTCTTGCGGCCGAGCATGTCGGGGGCGTCGACGCCGATTTGACGATCGAAGCGGCCAGGACGAAGCAAGGCAGGGTCGAGGATGTCGGGGCGGTTCGTCGCCGCGATCAGGATGACGTTCGTCTTGACGTCGAATCCATCCATCTCCACCAACAGCTGGTTCAGGGTCTGCTCGCGCTCGTCGTGCCCGCCGCCCATACCCGCACCACGGTGCCGACCGACGGCGTCGATCTCGTCGACGAAGATGATGGCCGGTGCGTTCTGCTTGGCCTGGTCGAACAGGTCGCGAACACGGCTCGCGCCGACGCCGACGAACATCTCGACGAAGTCTGAACCCGAGATGGAGTAGAACGGTACGCCGGCCTCACCCGCGACAGCGCGAGCGAGCAGCGTCTTACCGGTTCCGGGAGGGCCGTACAGCAGAACGCCCTTGGGGATGCGCGCTCCGACCGCCTGGAACTTCGCAGGCTCCTTCAGGAAGTCCTTGATCTCCTCGAGCTCTTCGATGGCCTCGTCTGAGCCGGCAACGTCGTCGAAGGTGACCTTCGGGCTCTCCTTCGAGACGAGCTTCGCCCGCGACTTGCCGAACTGCATGACCTTGTTGCCGCCGCCCTGCATACCGGAGAGCATCAGCCAGAAGAATGCGCCGATCAGGATGACGGGGAGCAGAATGCTCAACGCCGACAGCCACCAGCTGGGCTGGGGCACCTGATCGTTGTAGCCCTTCGAGAGATCGGCGCCCGAGACGGCCTTCACGATCTCGGTCCCGCGCGGCGCCACGTAGTAGAACTGCACCTCTGTGCCGTTGTTGCCGTCGGCCTTCGTCAGGGTCATGTCGACGCGCTGATCGGTGTCGACGATCGTCGCGGATGCGACCTTGCCGTCCTTGAGGAGCTCGAGGCCCTTTTCTGTGGTGATCCCCTTGTAGCCCGACATCGTGATGAGGCTCGAGCCGATCCACACGATGACGACCGCAAGCACGATCCACAGGATGGGGCCACGGAAGATCTTTTTCAGGTTCATGGTGCTGTCAGGGTATCGCTACCGTCCTTGAGGAAATCTGCGTGTTCGCCGACGGCGTGCTAGGTGCGCATGAGCAAATGTCTGTGTTCGCCGCCCGTCGAGTATCCGAGCGAGCGCAGCTCGCTCGGCGCTGGCGTCGCGGCGACGATCCACTGGATCGTCGCTTTCAGCTCCAGCGCGCTACTCGTACACGTGCGGCGCGAGCACACCGACCGAGCGCAGGTTGCGGTAGCGCTCGGCGAAGTCGAGGCCGTATCCCACGACGAAGTCGTTCGGAATCTCGAAACCGACGTACTTGACGTCGACCTCGACCTTGGCGGCATCCGGCTTGCGAAGCAGCGCGCAGATCTCGACGGATGCCGGCCCCCGCGACAGCAGGTTCTCACGCAACCACGACAGGGTGACGCCGGAGTCGATGATGTCCTCGACGATCAGCACATGACGATCGGCGAGCTCGGAGTCGAGGTCCTTCAGAATGCGCACGACGCCGCTCGACTTCGTGCTGGCGCCGTACGAGCTCACGGCCATCCAGTCCATGTTGATCGGAATGCTGAGTGCCCGCGCCAGGTCGGCCATCACCATGACGGCGCCCTTGAGCACTCCGACGAGCAGCACGTCTTTGCCCGCGTACTCGGTGTCGATCTGAGCCGCGAGCTCGACGAGCCGCTGCTTGATCTGGTCCTCGGTGACGAGCACCTGCGTGAGGTCGCCTTCGATGTCTTCGGGCAGCATGTGATCCATCCTCGCATGAGCCCGAGGCTGTCAGATCAGTGCTCGTGCGGCAGAACCTCGGTCGATCCCGTCGTGGAGAACACGATGTGGCCGCCCGACCGCGCGGCCTGTATTCCACCAGGCAGATCCAAAGCCTTCTGACCGTGCCAGTCGGTCACGAGCCGGGAGACCGCGAGCACGTGCACGCGCTCCAGCGCGACTCCGAACTCGCTGAAGACCACGAAGCGGATGACCCTGTTGCGCAGTGCGGGCGGGTTCGCCTCGAGCGCGCCCACCGACACGGCGATTCCGGCTTCGGCCGGCTCGCAGATGTCCTCGATGACCTCCTCGATCATCTCGTCGAAAGCCTCGGCATCCTCTCGCAGCTGCTCGGCCGTGCGGGCGAGCGCTTCGGCGACGCCCGGACCGAGTTCACGCTCGAGCACGGGAAGCACCTCGCGCCTCGCGCGCACGCGCGCATAAGAAGGGTCGACGTTGTGTGGATCGTCCCACGGGGTGAGGCCCGCGTCGAGACATGCCTGCCGAGTCGTCGACCGACGAATGCCCAGCAACGGCCTCAGCACGGTTCCGGCTGCCTCCGCCATGCCCTGCAGGCTCGCCGCCCCCGACCCGCGTGCGAGTCCGAGCAGCACCGTCTCCGCCTGGTCGTCGAGCGTGTGCGCGAGGAGCACGTGCGTGGCGCCGGTCTCGATCAGCGCCTCCGTGAACGCGATGCGACGGGCATCCCTTGCAGCGTTCTCGGGACCGCCGCCGGTCGTCGCGGATGCGACCTCGACGCGCTTGACGACCACCGGATCGAGGCCGAGCGCGACTGCCTGCTCTCGCGCGCGGTCCGCGGTCTCGGCGGAGGCATCCTGCAGTCCGTGGTCGACGATGACCGCCCCCGCGCGGATGCCGGCTCGCGGCCCCTCGAACGCCGTCGCCGCCGCCAGCGCGAGCGAGTCCGCCCCGCCGCTGAGGCCCACCAGCACGAGATCGCCCTGAACGACTCCGGCGGTCCCGAGTGCGTCCCGCACCGCGCGGCGAACGTCGGCGATGGGAGGGGTGAGCCGCGGGCGGCGGTCGGCTTCGGTCACGGCTCCACGCTAGGCCACGCTGCCCGGCGTGGCCATGCACCGTTCGACGCACGATCGGCCGCCGGCGCCGCCCGACCGGCCGGTCGGAACCACGCCGGCCGACGGTAGATTGGTAGGCGCGTGTCTGCGGCGGTGGCGCGTGCAGCCCTGCCGCGGTGGGCATCCGTCAGCATCACCCCACGAATGGAGCACCGGCAGCATGGCCGACTACGACGCAATCATCGAGATCCCGCGGGGCAGCCGCAACAAGTACGAGGTCGACCACGAGACCGGTCGCGTGTACCTCGACCGCGTGCTGTACACGAACTTCAGCTACCCCACCGATTACGGATTCTTCGAGAACACCCTCGGCGAAGACGGCGACCCGCTCGACGTGCTCGTGCTGCTCGACTACCCACTGTTCCCGGGTGTCGGCGTGAAGGTGCGCCCGGTCGGCGTGCTGCACATGAGCGACGAGGCCGGTGGCGACGACAAGATCATCGCCGTGCAGTACAAAGACCCGCGGTGGACGTGGATTCAGGATGTGGAAGACATTCCGGAGTACACGCGCAAGGAGATCCAGCACTTCTTCGAGCACTACAAGGACCTCGAGCCGGGCAAGTGGGTCAAGGTGGATGCCTGGGGCGACGCCGCCGACGCCGACCGCATCGTGCAGGAGGCCATCACGAGGCTGGCCGAGCAGAACTGAACTGTCTGGCGCGCCCGCCCCTGCCGGGCGCGCCACGGTCGATCACTGTACGGTCGCGATCGATTCGGCGCACGCAGCGAGGCGGATCAGGAGGAAGGGCGCGCCACGTAGGGATACGGGGTTCCCCAGAGGGACTGCACCGCGAGGGGCTCGCCTTCGGTGCGTGCGGCGATGATCTGATCGCCACCGAGGTAGATGGCATCGTGGTAGAAGCCCTCAATCGGGTCATACCAAAAGATGATGTCGCCGCGCTGGCGCTGGCTCAGCGGGACCAGCTGACCTCGCCCTTGCGCTGTGTAGTACTGCGAGGTCACGCTGTGGTCACCAGTGTTGATTCCCGCCGCCAGGTACGCCATCATGACCAGCCCGGAGCAGTCGTAGTAGACCGGGCCCTGACCGCCGAGCCGGTATGGGGCGCCTTGACGGGCATAGGCGTACGCGATGGCCGTCTCGACAGCGCTGCTGTTCGGTGCGCCCGCCGATCCGCCACCGTCAGACGGTGCCGATCCGCCACCGCCGGAGGGCGCTGAACCCCCACCGCCCGACGAACCACCCGAGCCGCCTGTCGATCCTCCGTTCGACGCCGGCGGCGGGGGCGACGCTTTGGTGGCCGCCTCGGCTGCGGCCGCTTTGGCTGCAGCTAGCTCGTCGGCCTTCTTCTTGCCGACGAGGTACTGCGTCGCCTGCTGCTCCGATGTGTTCTTCAGCGACGCGAGCTGTGAGACGAGTTCACTCTGCTTGGACTGCTGCTGTGACAGGGCCGACTGCGCGTCCGTCGCCGCGGCCTTCGCCTTGTCGAGCGCGGAACTGGCATCCGCCGTCAGCGACTTTCGGGTCTTCTCGGCCGAGGCTGCCTGGGCCGCCAGCGAGTCTGCAGTGTTCTTGTCGGTCACCGCCTGCCGGTAGACGGTCGTCGACTGCTCGGTGAGCTGGCTCATCGTGCCCAGCTGGTACAGCAGCTGATTGGACTCGTCGACCTTGCCACCGGAGAGCAGGAGGTTGACCGACGAATCACCGCCGGCCCTCGCCAGGTGCGAGGCCAGCAGACCGGCTCGCATCGCGGATGTCTTCGCTGTCTTGGCCGCAGCCTTCGACTTCGAGGTCAGTTCGCTCGCGGTTTTGGTCGCGGCATCCAGCTTGATCTTGGTGTTGAGGTAGGCCTCAGCGGCCACGTCTGCAGTCTTGTTGGCGGCATCCACATTGGATTGCAGGTCGGCCACAAGACCGGTGATCTTGTCGACCAGCGCCTGCTGGGCCTCGACGCTCTGCTTGGCGTGCTGCACGTCGTTCCAGCTCGGGTAGTCGTCGGCGTACGCAGGCGGCGCGATGATGCCGATCGACGCGGTGATCACACCAACGGCCGCCGCACCCATAGCGATCGGACGCATCACGACCGGACCGGTCTTTCCCGACTGGGTCGCCGAATGCGACCGGACGCCGGTATGCGGCTTGCGTTCGAACGCGCGTTTATTGTCAACCAAGTGGTGCCCCCCGCTGTGACATGAACCGAATCGGGTCGATCGCGCTCCCGTTGATCCGCACCTCGAAGTGCAGATGGCACCCTGTCGAGTTTCCCGTCGAACCGACCTTCGCGATCGGCTCCCCAGCCCCCACGCTCTGGCCCATTCCGACCAGGATGCCTCCGTCCACGATATGTCCGTATGCCGTAGAAGTGCCACCCCCGTTGTCGAGCAGGATGAAATTGCCGTACCCGGCGTTCGGTCCCGTGTAGGACACGACGCCCGAATACGCGGCATAGATCGTGGAGTAGCACGCGGCGCCGATGTCGGCCCCCTCGTGATACGACGAGCAGCCTGCGCAGGGCGACACCCGAGCGCCGAACCCGTCGGTGATCGGCCCGTACGCCGGCACCGCCCAGCCCTGCGGACCGACGAAACCTCCTGGCAGTCCGGCGCTGCTGTTCGCCTTCGCCGCAGCGGCGGCACGGGCGGCGACGCCCTTCTGGTAGCCGGCGACGGTCGCCGTCGTCTTGTCCTTCAGCGCCGCGACCTGCGCCTTCAGCACGACGGATTGCGCCTGCTGCGTCGTCAACGCACCCTGCGCGGCCTTCGCCGCTGCTGCTGCCTTCTTGAGGGCGGCATCCGCATCGGTGCGCAGTTTCTCCCGCTCCGTCAATGCGGTGTTCGCCTGATCGCTCATCGCCTTCGCGGTGTTGCGCGCCTGCTCGGCCTGCTCGTAGATGCCGCTGGTGTTCTCGACCAGCTTCGAGGCGGAACCGAGGTGGTCAAGCAGCTTGTCGGCATCCGCTGAGCTCTTGGAGCCGCTTAGGAAGAGGTTCGCGGTGAGGTCGCCGCCGCCGGAGCGGTAGAGCTCGGCGGCGAGGCGTCCCGCCTGCGTTGTGGCGTCATCCGCCTTCTTCTTCAGGCCGGATGCCTGCGACTGCAACTCCCGCGCCTTCACGTCGGCGAGGTCGAACTTCTGCTGCGCGACGTTGAACTCCTCGCCCGCCTTGACCGAGGCGGCCTTGGTCTGTTCGACCTGAGTCTGAAGGTTCGCGATCAGCCCCTGGATCTTGGTCACCTCGGACTGCGCCGCCGACTGATTTGCCTTGGCGTTCTGCACGTCCTGCCAGCTGGGATACGCGTCGGCATACGCGGGCTGCGCGATACCGCCGCAGAGCGCCGCGATCAGGATGCCCGTGAGCACGGCTCCGAGGCGCGCGCGCCGTCGCTTTCGGGGGTCTCGCGTCATGGTTCGCTTCCTCGGATGGCCGCGCGGCTGCCGGTCGACGTGCTCGGAACTCGTGCCACCGTAACGCCCACCCGCCCGGGATTCCGGGCCATTCGGGGCTCGTCGCTGGATTCGGCGCGGAGACGGCGCACCACAAATCAGGACATGCGCACGGCCATCCACATATCCTGCTCGGAGGACCGCATGTCCTGAATTGTGGTGCGAGATCACGGCGTGCCGACCCGGTTTGGCAATTGCCGGGCGTTCCTTTAGGCTTGTTCCTCGGCAGCCAGGAGCCAAAGGCGCGGACGGCCCCATCGTTTAGTGGCCTAGGACGCCGCCCTTTCACGGCGGTAGCACGGGTTCGAATCCCGTTGGGGTCACAGACACACCCGCGAGCATGGCTACACTTACAACTGAAAATATCTAGGCCCTGTAGCGCAGTTGGTTAGCGTGCCGCCCTGTCACGGCGGAGGTCGCGGGTTCAAGTCCCGTCAGGGTCGCGCTGGAGAAGCCCTTCTATATGGAGGGCTTCTTTTCCAGTAGGCATCCCTCAGGATGTCTCGGCTCTGTAGCTCAGTTGGTAGAGCGTTCGACTGAAAATCGAAAGGTCACCGGATCGATGCCGGTCGGAGCCACCGAATAGAATCCCCTGGATCCCCTGCGGACTCGGGGGTTTTTCTTTGCCATCTCGACGGTCTTGCCGCCGTCGCGACGATCGGGACACAAGCAACCCAGCTGATGACCCCTGCCGGTGGCGGGACGAGCACTGAACTCGCGGAGACGGCCTTCAGCCGTTGACGAGACCGCTGAGCAACGCGAAGCCGCGCGTGACGTGCCGCTGCAGCGGAGTTCCGGGCGTCACTCGCCAGACTCCGATCGCGTACGCGAGAACGCCCCAGGCAGTGCGGGCCACGAGAGCCGCCTCATCGACGGATGCACCACGACCGACCAGCAGATCACTGATCATGGCGACGAGGCGGACCTCCTTCGAGGCCGCACGCTCGCGCAAAGCCGGTGTCGCGGTGACGATCGCCGCGAGACGGTCGCTGTCGGCTCGATTCGCCTCGAGTGGCGGAACGATGAGGTCGACGGTGCGACGCATCGCAGACCAGAGCGGAACGTCGTCCGGCACCGATGCGAGAGCCTCGGTCAC
>DASZMW010000074.1:0-10575 GCA_035551735.1 Humibacter sp.
CTCCCCGGGGCAACTTCTCTACTTTACCACTCGCGCCGGCTTTGTCAAGTCGGGCCGGTCAGTCACGCGGACATGACCAAGCCCTCACGACTCGAGCCGGCTGTGAAGACGAACTCCGCGAGTGGGTTTTCAATCCTAGCAAGCCAGTGGTTCTCTCCTCAAGAGGAGTAGCGCTTCGGCTTGGGATCGGTCCCGCTTGAGGCCGGAAGCTCTTCGAGCTTTCCGCACCTTTGGGGTGACAGGTGATTACATTACGGGCGGTGCGTCGGCGGTGCAAATCACTCCACGACCTCGGGCGTGTCGCGGCCTCGTGCCGTCATGACTACTCGACGAACACCCCAGCGAGCGTCTTCTTGCCTCGCCGCAGCACGGCGACTCCGCTCGGCAGCACCGAGCCGGCGATGGTCGCGGCGGTGTCCTCGACCTTGGCGTTGTTGACGTACACACCCCCTTGCGAGATGGCACGGCGTGCCTCCGAAAGGCTCGAGGTGAGCCCTGTATCGCTCAGCAGTTGGGCGATCGGCGCATCGGGAGACGTCGTCGTGTTGGGAAGCTCGCGGAGGGCGGCCTCGAGAGTGACGGCATCCGTCTCTGCGAGATCGCCGTTGCCGAACAACGCTTCGGCCGCGGAGATCACGGCCTGGGTTGCGGCGGCACCGTGCACGAGCGTGGACACCTCACGTGCCAGGGTGCGCTGAGCCTCGCGCTTGTATGGCTCGTCGGCCACCGCTGCCTCGAGACGCTCGATCTCTGCGCGGGGCAGGAACGTGAAGATCTTGATCCGCTCGATGACGTCGTCATCGAGCGCGTTGAGCCAGAACTGGTAGAACGCGTAGGGGCTCGTCAGCGCCGGATCGAGCCAGATCGCGTTTCCTTCGCTCTTACCGAACTTGGTGCCGTCGCTGTTGACGACGAGTGGCGTACCGATGGCGTGCACCGACGCTCCCTCGACTCGATGGATGAGGTCGGTTCCGCTGGTCAGGTTGCCCCATTGGTCGCTTCCGCCCGTCTGGAGAACGCAGCCGTATTGACGGTAAAGCTCGAGGTAGTCGTAGCCCTGGAGGATCTGGTAGCTGAATTCGGTGTAGCTGATGCCGGTGTCGGAGTTCAGTCGCGCGGCGACGGCATCCTTCTTGAGCATGGTGCCAACGCGGTAGTGCTTGCCGATGTCGCGAAGAAAGTCGATGGCGGACAGCGGCGCCGTCCAGTCGAGGTTGTTGACAAGGCGGACCGGATTGTCGCCCTCATCGCTGAGGAACCGGGACACCTGGGCCTGCAGGTAGCCGACCCACTCCGAGACGGTCTCCTTGGTGTTGAGTGTGCGCTCCGCCGAGGGTCGAGGGTCGCCGATGAGGCCGGTCGAACCACCTACGAGCCCGAGGGGGCGATGACCGGCGAGCTGCAGGCGTCGCATGACGATCAGCTGCACCAGATTGCCCAAGTGAAGGCTTGCGGCCGTCGGGTCGAAGCCGCAGTAGAACGTGATCGGCTCCGATGCCAGCGCGGCGTGAAGCGCCTCTTCGTCGGTGGAAACGTGGATGTGGCCACGCCAGACCAGCTCCTGCCAGACGTCGGCGAAGCTGGGATCGTTGCTCTGGGTGGCGAGGGCATCGGCTGGCACGCGACAACAGTAGCAAGGGCTCTCCGCTTATTCGCGCATTGATTATGCCTTGAGGCTTAAGTAGTATTGGATTAAGGTTCTATACTTACATCATCGTGAAACGTTGGGAGGGATCATGTTCGTCATCACCGCGGACCAGGTGAACAGCCGTAGCCGCCCCGACATCGTCGAACCGACACAACGCCGTCTTGACGATGCCTTCGCCGGCCGGCTGGTGCTCCCCGTCGATCGGAATGCGGGCGACGAGGTGCAGGCCATCACGGACGATGCGGATGCCGCACTCACCCTGGTGCTCGATCTCAGCCGCACGGGTGAGTGGAGCGTCGGAGTCGGGTGTGGTGAGGTGAGGCATCCGTTGCCGGACACCGCACGTGCCGCCACCGGCCCGGCGTTCTACGCGGCACGCGACGCTGTCGACGCCGCTAAGAAGCGGCAGACCAGATTCGCGCTGCGCTCAGGGGCGGATGAGCGGGCGATGCAGGCATCCGATCTGGAAGCGATGATCAACCTGCTGATCAGCCTGCGCGAGCGACGCAGCACGGCGGGCTGGGAACTCTACGATCTGATGGTGGCTGGCATGACACAGCGCGAGGCCGCCGCACGGCTGGGCGTCAGCGAGCCCGCGGTGAGTTCGAGGGCGAGGGCTGCCGGCATCCATCCGGAGGCGGCCGCGGTCCCCGCGCTCACTAGGCTGATGCACGATCTTGACGCCGCGTCCAACGAGGGAGTATCCGAATGACCGATTACCACGTCGTGCTCGTCGGTGTGCTTCCCGTGATCTATTGGGCGCTGGTGACCATCGTGGTCGGCCTCGGCATCGCGGCCGCCGCCGTGACCATCAAGACGCCGCGGCGGTGGCTCGTCATCGCTGCTGCAGCCGCCTTGGTCATCGGACTCGTGATGGTGGTGCTCCCTCATGATCGGCCGTATCCCGCGGTGAGCGTCGTTCTCGGCTTGGCGGCGCTCGCGCTCAGCGTGCTCGGAGGCGGCCCTGCCGTGCTCTTCGTGCTCGCCGTGGCGTCGCGAGACACCGTGCGCGAGGGCCATCACGGCGGCATCGTCGTCGAGAGGTCAGACTCCCCCGCATCCGGCGAGGTGCTGCGCGGTGGAACCGTGATCGGCATCTTCGAACGGATCGCCACCACAGCCAGCGTCATGGCCGGTTTTCCCGAGGCGATCGCCGTCGTGGTCGCCGTCAAGAGCGTCGGCCGTTTCACCGAGCTCGAAGTCGCCGAGGTGCGCGAGCGGTTCATTATCGGAACACTCGTCAGTCTGGTGTGGGCAACGGCGTGCGGTGCGCTCTTCCGCCTCGCGATCGGGAGCTGACCGGTCGGAACAGGGTGCGCTAGAGCGCAGAGACGGCACGCGGATGCCGTTTGTACGGCGACACCGTCGCGTCGCCTTCGATCCAGTACCGCCACGGAAACGCCGCGGCGTCGCCGCCGGGACCGCTGACGCCGGTGCGCGGCCCGGTCGCGATGGCGGCTACGGGTTCCTCCGCGAGTTCGAGCGCGAACGGAGTTGCGAAGGCATCCGAACCGTTCTCGCCGAGGACGATGCCGGTCGCCACCGTGAGCCTGGCCGGCCCGCGGGCCAAGTCGCGATCGGGCACGCGTTCGCCGCGTCGCGCCCTGGCGAGATCGATGCCGCCGACGATCTCGCCGGCGCGGAGCAGCACCGCAGACGCATCCCCCACCGGCGAGCACACGAGATTCGCACACGTGTGCATGCCATAGGTGAAGTACGTGTACACGTGTCCGGGCTCGCCGAACATCACCGCGTTGCGCTTGGTTCGCCCGCGGAACGCGTGGGAACCCGGATCGGTGCCGTCTCCCAGGTAGGCCTCGACTTCGGTGATGCGCAGCGTGACCGATCCCTCGTCCGTGACGTGGGTCAGTCGCGCGCCGAGGAGCTCGGGCGCCACCTCCAGCGACGCGCGCTCGAAGAACGACCGATCGAGCTCAGCCATCTCAGAAGAGTCGGCCGCCGACGGTGATCGTCGCGACGATGCCGATGATGATGACCGCAGCGGCCACGATGGCGATCGTGTTGATCAGCCAGCGCGGGCTGCCGGTTTTCTTCGGACGGGAACCTTCGGTCGGGCTCGTACGGTTCTTACCGGTCGGCTTGCTCGACGGTGTCATCGCGCCACTCCTTCCTCGAAGAGCACATCGGAGATCATTCGGATGCGCTCCGTCAGATGAGCGCGCTGCTCGGCGACGCGAGACGGCGCCGTTCCACCCAGCCCGTCGCGGGACTCGACCGAGCCCTGCAGGGTGAGCACACCGCGCACCTCTGGTGTGAGGTGCGGAGAGACGCCGGCGAGCCCGGCGTCGTCGACCTCGTCGAGCTCCAGGCCGTTCGCCTCGGCGTAGGCGACGAGTGCGCCGGTGATCTCGTGGGCGTCACGGAACGGAACATGCTGCTTGACGAGCCACTCGGCCACGTCGGTGGCGAGCGAGTATCCCTGCGGAGCGAGCTCGCGCATCCGCTCGGTGTGGAAGTGCAGCGTCGCGATCATGCCGGCGAAGGCGGGGAGGAGGACCTCGAGGGTGTCGACCGAGTCGAAGACGGGCTCCTTGTCTTCTTGAAGGTCACGGTTGTAGGCCAGCGGCAGACCCTTCAGGGTGGCGAGCAGACCGGTCAGATTGCCGATCAGCCGGCCGGATTTGCCGCGAGCCAGTTCCGCGATGTCGGGATTCTTCTTCTGCGGCATGATCGACGACCCGGTCGAGTAGGAGTCGCTGAGCGTGACGAAGCCGAATTCGCGGGTGTTCCAGAGGACGACCTCCTCCGCCAGGCGGGACAGGTCGATGCCGAGCTGCGCCGTGATGTAGGCGAACTCCGCCACCGAGTCGCGGCTCGCAGTGCCATCGATCGAGTTCTCGACCACGTGCGAGAAGCCCAGTTCAGAAGCGACGAGGCCTGCGTCGAGGCCGAGCGTGTTGCCGGCGAGGGCGCCTGAACCGTAGGGCGAGGCATCCGTGCGCCGGCGCCAGTCGGTGATGCGTTCGAGGTCGCGCACGAGCGGCCAGCAGTGTGCCAGCAGGTGGTGCGCAAGCAGGACCGGCTGCGCGTGCTGCAGATGAGTGCGACCCGGCATGATCGCCTCCGCATTCGCCTCGGCCTGCGCGGCGAGCGCGTCGATGACGTCGAGGATCAGCCGTGCGATGCGGTCCGCGTGGTCGAACAGGAAAAGCCTGACGAGAGTGGCGATCTGGTCATTGCGGCTGCGACCCGCACGCAGCTTTCCGCCGAGCTCGGCACCGGCACGTTCGACGAGGCCGCGCTCCAGGGCGGAGTGAACGTCCTCATCGGATGCCTCTGCAGCGAACACCCCGGACCGTACGTCGCTCAGCAGCGCGTCGAGTGCCTCGGTCATGGCATCCAGCTCGGACGGCGAGAGATATCCGGCTGCCGCCAGCGCCTTCGCGTGCGCCTTCGAACCTGCGATGTCGTAGCCGGCCAGACGCCAGTCGAATTGCGTCGACCTGCTCAGTTCGGTCAGTTCGGGTGACGGACCGCCGGAGAAGCGGCCGCCCCAGAGCGCACCCGCCTCGTTGGCCCGGTTGCCGCCGCGGGGGGACTCCGGGGTTCCTTCGTGATCGGTCATGATGCGTTCTTCTCCAGGAGCCAGGCCAGCAGAGCCTTCTGAGCATGCAGCCGGTTCTCCGCCTCGTCCCATACGGCCGAGGCCGGCGCGTCGATGACCGAAGCCTCGACCTCGAAGCCACGGTACGCCGGGAGACAGTGTAAGAAGACCGCGTCGTTCGTCGCCACCGCCATGAGATCGTCGTCGACGCCGTAGTCGCCGAACACGGCGACCCGCTCGGCCTTCTCCGACTCCTGCCCCATCGAGACCCAGGTATCGGTCGCGATGACGTTCGCGTCGGCGGCCGCCTCCTTCGGATCGGTCGTGACGAGCACGGATCCGCCGGTCTCGGATGCGATGCGTCGGGCATCCTCGACGATGTCGGCCCTCGGCCGGTACGCCGCCGGCGAGCCGATGCGCACATGCATACCTGCGGTCGCGCAGGCGAGCAGATAGGAGTGCGCCATGTTGTTGGCGCCGTCGCCGACGTAGGCGAGGCTGTGGCCGGCAAGCGTTCCGAACCGCTCGCGCACGGTAAGCAGGTCGGCCAGCAGTTGGCAGGGGTGGAAGTCGTCGGAGAGCGCATTGACGACCGGAACGACCGTGCCGGCAGCCATCTCTTCAAGACCCGACTGCGCGAAGGTGCGCCAGACGATGGCGGACACCATGCGCTCGAGCACGCGGGCCGTGTCTGCCACCGACTCCTTGCCGCCGAGCTGGCTGTCGCTGCTGGAGATCACCAGAGGTACACCACCGAGGTCGGCGATGCCGACCGAGAACGACACACGGGTGCGCGTCGACGTCTTGTCGAAGAACACGGCCACCGTCTGCGGCCCGGCCAGCGGGCGCTCGACGTAGGGCTCGGCCTTCAGACGCAGGGCCAGATCGAGGATCTCCGTCTGCTCTGCAGGCGTGAGGTCGTCGTCGCGGAGGAAGTGGCGGGTCACTGGTCGTCTCCTCTGGTGTCGTAGCCGATATCGTGCAGGGCCGCGCTGAAGCGGCGGCCGAACTCGGCGATCTCGTCGTCGCCGATGATGAGGGGCGGCGCGAGCCTGATGCTCGAGTCGTTGGTGGCGTTGATGATCAGCCCTCTGCGGAGCGCAGCCGCGGTCAACTCGTTCGCCACAGGCTCGGTGAGGCCGATGCCGATCAGAAGACCCGCGCCGCGAAGCTCGGCGATGAGCGGAGAACGGATGCCGCGCAGCAGCCCACGCAGCTGCTCCCCCCTCATCCGCGCGTTCTCGATCAGCCCGGCGCTCTCGATCTCCCCGAGCACGGCGTCCGCCGCGGCGGTCGCCAGCGGGTTTCCGCCGAACGTGCTGCCATGCTGTCCGCGCTCGAACAGGTCGGATGCCGCGCCGAAGGTGATGAGCGCCCCGATCGGCACGCCACCGGCCATGCCCTTTGCCACGGTGATCGCGTCGGGCACGATGCCCGCGTGCTGCACCGCGAACCACGCGCCGGTACGACCGATGCCGGTCTGGATCTCGTCGACGACCAGCAGCGCACCGTGTCTCGCGGTGAGTTCGCGTGCCGCGGCGAGGAATCCTTCTGGCAGGTCGATGATCCCAGCCTCACCCTTGATCGGTTCGACGAAGAGCGCCGCGACGCCGTCATCGATCGCGGCCTCGAGTGCGGCGATCGTCGACTCGATGTGCTCGACACCCGGCGGCATCGGTTCGAACGGCTCCCGCATGTGAGGCTTGCCGGTGAGGGCCAGCGACCCCATCGTGCGACCGTGGAAGCTGTTGTTCAGTGCCAGGATGCGAGTGCGGCCCTGCCGGGAGTTCAGCCTGGCCAGTTTGAAGGCCGCCTCGTTGGCTTCGGCTCCAGAGTTGCCGAAGAAGACGCGACCGCCGTCGCCTGCGCCGCTGATTCGCAGCAACCGCTCAGCGAGGGCGACCTGCGACGGCGTCGCGAAGTAGTTGGAGACGTGCACGAGCTTCGCGGCCTGCGTCGCGATGGCATCCACCAGCACCGGGTGGGCGTGGCCGAGCGAATTCACGGCAATGCCTGCGAGGAAGTCGAGGTATTCCTTGCCGTCGACGTCCCACACGTAAGCGCCGCTGCCGTGCTCGAGCATCACGGCGGGCGGAGCGAATGTGCGCATCATGACATCGCCGTATTGCCCGTGCCAGTCGTCGGCCGCGAGGGTGCGAGTCGTCTCGGTCATGCCGTCACCTCCGTTCCGCTGCCGCCGTTCGTGAACAGCTCGAACAGCAAAGAATGTTCGTCGCGGCCATCGATGACCGCTGCCTTCGGCACGCCGCCGGCGACAGCGTCGAGGCAGGCTGTCATCTTGGGGATCATTCCCGCATCGAGCGAAGGCAGCAGCTGTCCGAGCTCCTCGGCGCCGACTTCGGAGATCAGGGAGTCCGGGTCTGGCCAGTTGCGGTAGAGGCCTGCCACGTTGGTGAGGATGACCAGCTTGGCGGCGCCCAGTGCGACGGCGAGCGCGGCGGCAGCAGCATCCGCATTCACGTTGAGGCTACGACCGGGCACGTCGACGTCGAGCGCGATCGAAGACACCACCGGGATGCGCCCGGCGGCCAACTCGGCCATCACACCCTCGGGATTCACACCGATCACGTCTCCGACGAGTCCGAGGTCGACCTCTTCGCCGTCGACGACCGCGTGACGCACTCTGCCCTCGAAGAGGCGGGCGTCCTCGCCGGAGAGCCCGGATGCCAGGGCGCCGTGCCGGTTGATGTTGCTCACGATGTCGCGACTGATCTGGCCGGTGAGCACCATGCGCACGACGTCCATGGTCTCTGGAGTCGTCACACGGTAACCGCCGCGGAACTCGCTGACGATTCCGAGGCGATCGAGCATGGCCGAGATCTGAGGTCCGCCGCCGTGCACCACGACGGGATGGATGCCGGCGAACCGCAGGAACGCGATGTCGTCGGCGAAGGCGCTCACCAGGTTCTCGTCGATCATGGCGTTGCCGCCGAATTTGATGACGATCGTGCGGCCGTTGAAGGCCTTCAACCAGGGCAGCGCCTCGATCAGGAGGGCGGCCTTGCCGCTGGGGTTCACGTTGAGCGGCTGAGGTTCGATGTACGTGGGATCTGACATGGCTCAGCTCGCGTAGGCGCTGTTCTCATGCACGTAGTCGTGCGTGAGGTCGTTGGTGAGGATGGTGGCCGCAACGTCACCGGCGTGCAGATCGATCACGATCGACGTGGCGCGCGGGGTCAGGTCGACGAGTTCGCGAGGCTGGTCGGGCTCCCCCGCCGTGCAGACCTGCACGCCGTTGATCGCCACGTCGATGCCGTACGGATCGAACTCGGCGTCGGTCGTGCCTGCTGCGGCGAGCACCCTTCCCCAGTTGGGGTCGTTGCCGAAGATCGCAGCCTTGAACAGGTTGCTGCGCGAGACGGCGCGAGCGACCTCGACCGCGTCGGCCTCGGTCGCCGCATGCACCACCTCGATGGCGATGTCGTGGGATGCCCCCTCTGCGTCACCCTGCAGTTGCACTGCGAGATCGTGGCAGAGGTCCGTGAGCACGAGGGTGAACTCGTCGGCGCTCGGCGTCACGCCGGAGGCGCCGGATGCCAGCAGCACGACGGTGTCGTTCGTGGACATGCAGCCGTCGGAGTCGAGCCGGTCGAAGGTGAGACGGGTGGCGGCACGCAGGGCGGCGTCGAGCGTCGCCGAGTCGAGTGAGGCATCCGTCGTGAGCACGACCAGCATGGTGGCGAGGCCGGGTGCGAGCATCCCCGCTCCCTTCGCCATGCCCCCGACGACCCAGCCGTCGCCGGCCACGACAGCCTGCTTCGGATGAGTGTCGGTCGTCATGATGGCGGTCGCCGCGTCGAGCCCGTGCTGTTCGCCGGCGCCGACGGATGCCGCGGCCGCCTCGACGCCGCCAATCAGAGCCGCACGGTCGAGTTGTTCGCCGATCAGGCCGGTCGAGCACACGACCACGTCGCCCGCGGACACCACGAAGTGCTCGGCGACGGCCTCTGCCGTCGCGTGCGAGGTTTGGAATCCCTGAGCGCCGGTGTAGCAGTTGGCGCCGCCGGAATTGAGCACGACGGCGGAGACGATGCCGTCACGGACGGTCTGCTCGCTCCAGAGCACGGGGTTCGCCTTGCACCGGTTCGAGGTGAAGACCGCGGCCGCGTTCTGAAGCGGTCCGACGTTGCTCACCACGGCGAGGTCCAGCGCACCGGTCGACTTCAGTCCTGAGGCGACGCCCGCCGCTTGGAATCCTGCTGCTGCCGTGACGCTCACGGTGCCACTCCGTTCACGCTGAGGCCGGAGGTCTCCGGCAGGCCGAGCGCGATGTTCGCGCTTTGGATCGCGGCGCCTGCCGTGCCCTTGACCAGGTTGTCGATGGCGATGATGGCGACGACGCGGTTCACCGCAGGGTCGACCGTGACGCCGATGAGCGCGGTGTTGGCGCCCAGCACATCGGAGGTGCGCGGGAACCTGCCGGCTGGTAGCACCTGCACGAAGGGCTCGCCGCTGTAGGCTTCCGTCCACGCCGCGCGCACCTGCTCGACGGTGACGTCAGGCTTCAACGGCGCGGTCACGGTGGCCAGGATGCCCCGCGACATCGGCACGAGCACCGGCGTGAACGAGATGGCGGGGTTCTGCGCGCCGGCGGCCCGCAGATTCTGCAGGATCTCAGGGATGTGGCGATGAGTGCCACCAACACCGTAGGGAACGGCGTTTCCGAGGAGCTCGGCAGCAAGATAGGTGGTCTTCAGACTCTTGCCAGCGCCACTGGGACCGACGGCGAGCACGGCGACGATGTCGCTGTCATCGACGAGCCCCGCCGCGATGCCGGGAGCGATCGCAAGGGAGACGGAACTGGCGTTGCAGCCCGGTGCCGCGATGCGCCTGACGCCGACGAGTGCATCCCGCTGCTTGCCGCCTTCGACAGGGAGTTCCGGCACCCCGTATGGCCAGGAGCCGGCGTACTCACCGCCGTAGAACGCCTCCCAGTCTCTCGCCGAGGAGAGGCGGTGGTCGGCGCCGCAATCGATGACGAGCACGTCGTCGCCAAGCTGTGCGCTGATCGCACCGGATGCGCCGTGCGGCAGTGCGAGGAACACGACGTCGTGACCGGCGAGGGTTGCGGCATCCGTCTCCTTCAGCGTGAGATGCGCGAGTGAGCGCAGGTGCGGGTGGTGGTCGATGAGCGGAGAGCCTGCGTTGGACCCGGCCGTCACCGTGCGGACTTCGAAATCGGGATGATCGGCCAAAATGCGGAGGAGCTCGCCCCCCGCGTAGCCCGAGGCGCCTGCAACGGCAACCGAATAGGACATGTCTCTACCTTAAAGATGTGGACGGACGTTGGTCGGCACGGCGACGCCCACGGGTGAACCGCCGACGGCGGTTCCGTACGCGT
>DASZMW010000075.1:0-2267 GCA_035551735.1 Humibacter sp.
CCGTTCCGGGACTCGTCTCCGTCGGCCGGCTCGGTGGCGGCGTGCTCGGAGTCGGACTGTTCGTCACTCGCGGGGTCCGTTTCTGCGGTGTCGGTACCGGCCGCATCTGCGTCTGCACCGCTCGCGGCGTCATCCGCGTCATCGGTGTTCGGTTCGCTGCCGCGCCGGCGGGCGGAGCGACGGCGCAGGATGCTACGCACCAGGCCGAACCCGAAGAACAGCACGACGGCAATGCCGAGGATGAGGGCGCCGAGGCCTTCCCAGTCCGCGTGCACCTCGATGGCCGCGGTCGTGCCGCCACCGATCGTGATGCCGGTCGGGCTGTAGAGCTGCAGCCCGAGCTTCACACTGCCATTGCCGAGCTTGGCCTTGACGGGGACGAGCACCTTTGCGCTGGAATTCGCCGGGATGGTCTTGGCGGTGTCGGAATCGACGTCGAGCCGACCGTTCGACGGCGTGGCTCTGAGCACGATGTTCACCGGCAGATCGAAGCCGTTCGTGACTGTGACGGGGATGAGGCTCTGCGCGCTGGCCACCGTGATCTTGCCGGTCGGGTTGATCTTCACGGAGGCCACGGTGCTCGCGGCATGACCGGTGAAGCCGGTTACGGCCGAAGCCCAGTTCTCGTCCGTTTGCTGCCATCCGACCCCGAGCAGCGACAGCAGTTCGTTGCGCGTCTGGCCGGTGAGAAGGGTCGGATCCGCGAGCACCGTGGAGAACGCGTCGAGATCACCCGCCGAGCTGGTGAGCGCGGTCACCGAGGCGGTGCGTATGGCGTCCTGCGTGGCATCCGTCAGCGCGAGACCGCTGGTGATGGGAGCGGTCAACGCCTCGCGCAGCGATGAGGCATGGGCCCATGGCAGCGAGTACACGGCGTCGAGGGCATCCGAGGTCGTGTTCGCGTTGCTCGGCCAATTGCGGTCGAGGCCGGCGAGCACGATGGTTCCGGGCGAGCCCGCTTCGCTCACCACGGCGAGCTGCGAGGAGACGGATGCCAGCGCCGCGTTCTGCTCGTCGACCGTCGTGGCGGCGACGACCTTTCGCAGTGCCGTGCTGATGCCCTGGTCTGTCACGAGAGCTGTGCCGCCTTTGACCGCCAGCGGAGCGTTCGGGGTGGTCGAGAGCGACGACGCGTTCGTGTTGGAGCCGGAGACGATCGTGGACTGATACCCCTGCGTCGAGAGGGTTTGGAGGTCCGCGCTGCGCAGGCTCTTGTCGGCCGGCCAGGCGATTCCGCTGAACGTGTAGGGCCACGAGAGCAGCTGTTCGATGGTCGGAACGTTCGTCGGAGCCGCGGTCGGCGTCGGCGTCGGCGTGATGAACGGGTTGGTGGTCGGGGTGGGTGTCGGTTCCGGCGTCTCACCGACGGTGATGGGCGTCGGGAAGTTCTTGGGATCGAGCGCATACCCGAACGATGTCGGGGTCAGGAGCGGCGTGATGCCGGATTGGAGCTCACTGGCGACGTCGGCGTCACCGTACTGCAGAGGAAAGGAATCGTTTTCGAGCAGTTCCAGATCCTGGAGCCAGGTGCGCGCGCTCTGCGGTGCGGAGGACCCCAGAACGCGGATCGACGCGATGATCATCGGGTCGATGCCGATGGCGATCGAGGGGTGGTTGCGCGCGAGCGTGAGCTCCTTGGTGAGCAGGCCGTCGCTCGCGGTGTAGGTCGCGAGGTCGTCCGACGGGATGAGACCGGTCGAGACCGGTGGCACCGTGATGGGCATCGCGACCGCGAGTCCGACCTGCGCCGAGTCGGTTGCCGCCGAATAGGCGAGGCTCGAATACGCGGTTCCGACGTCTCCGGATGCCTGCTTCACCGTGGTCTTCAGCCCGTAGACAGCGGCATCGCCGCTCAACGCGACGGCCGATGCGGGGATGGTGACGGTCGCGACCCGACTCGAGGTGCCGGCGGTGACGCCGATCGTGGCCGTCGTGCTGATGACTCGGGTAGCGGGCTCGTCTCCGCTGTGCTTGGTCCAGTCATCCAGGGCATCACGGGTGGTCAGCGGCTCCTCGGTGATCGACACCGTTGCGGTGCCCGGAGCGATCGATGCTCCCGAGGTGTTGTCGACCGAGATCGTGACGGTCACGGATTCCCCGGCCGTCTCGGTGCCCGCGTTGCCCGCGTACATCGACACGGTCGCTGACGCGGTATCAGCGGCGGCAACCGCCGCCTCGGTCGATGCCGTGGCAGGCGCGGGCGCGAGCGCTCCGAGCATCACCGCGACGCACGCTGCGACCAGCGCGCCTCGACCGATTCCCATGCG
>DASZMW010000076.1:0-9863 GCA_035551735.1 Humibacter sp.
CGCCGACTGCGAGCACGTCGTTGAAGCACAGCACGGCATCCGGTCGCCTCGCGGAACCGGCGAGTTCGGTGGCCGCCGCCACTCCGCCCTGATGCGTGTCGGCGGCGAAGACCTCGGCGACCGGCGCGAGCCCGCTCTCGCTCAGCACCCGCGTGAAGAGCGACATGCGCAGCGAGGGCACGCCGCCGTGGTCGATCGTCGCGATGCGGCGGCGCCCGGTTGCCAACAGGTGGACGACGGCGTCGCGGATGCCTCGTTCGTAGTCGAATCGAACCCACGCATCGCCCGCGACGGGGTCATCCGCGAGGAGAACGGTCGGCGTGCGTGCGTCGATGGTAGAGCGGTGTTCCGTGGCGATGTGGCCGATGACGGCATCGACGCGCCCGGCAACGGATGCCACGCGTTCGTCGCCGCCCTGCCCGCTCAGGTCGACCATCACGAGTCCCCACTCGCGGGCGGCGGCGCGACGCGACAGCTCGGACGCCAGCTCCGGATAGTACGGGTTGCGCAGGTCACCGACGACGAAGCCGATCGTCACGTCGCGGCCGCGCACCAGTCGCTGCGCGGCGCGATTGGGCCGGTAGTGCAGATCTGCCGCGGCATCCATCACGCGTTGCTTCGTGGCAGGACTGACGTCGGCCATGTCGTTGAGCGCCCTCGTGACGGTCTGCCGCGAGACCCCGGCGGCAGCAGCGACGTCATTGATCGTCGGTGCCTTGGCGCGTGTTGCCATGGAAGGAATCGTACTGATAAAGTCGCAAGCCGTGAACGTTCACGGCCCGGGGGCCGGCGGAGCGCCCGAAGTTCTTCCGAAACGATCGATGACGACGAGAGGTGGACGGCAATGGCCGAGGCACTGCAGCACGTGCGATGGGGAATCGTGGGACCGGGCGGCATCGCCCACCGATTCGCGGAGCAGCTTCCGCACAGCCGAACCGGCGAGCTGGTCGCCGTCGCGAGCAGAGACACCGACCGAGGGCGCGCGTTCGCGGCCGAGTTCGAGAGCGCACCTGGCGGCATCCGGGTGCACGGCTCATACGACGAGCTGTTCGCCGACCCCGAGGTGGATGCCGTCTACATCGCGACCGTGCACACGGGGCATGTGCGACTCGCCATCCAGGCGCTCGAGGCAGGTAAGCACGTGGTCGTCGAGAAGCCTCTGTCGGTCGACCACGCCGGCGCGATGGTCGTCGTGGAGGCGGCCCGTCGCAGCGGTCGGTACCTCGCAGAAGGCTTCATGTACCGATTCCACCCGCAGACGGCCCGGCTGGCCGATCTCGTCGCCTCTGGTGCGATCGGCGACGTGCAGCACATCGAGGCGTCGTTCGCGTTCCGCGCCGACGTTCCGGCCGAGCATCGTCTGCTCAACCCGGAGCTGGCGGGCGGGGGCATCCTCGACGTCGGCGGATACCCGATGTCGATCGCACGGCTCGTAGCGGGAGCGGCCACCGGCGGTGTGTTCGCGGACCCCATCTCGCTGACCGCGAAGGGCACCCTCGGCGACACCGGCGTCGACGAATGGACGACGGCATCAGCGGTCTTCGCCTCCGGCGTCACTGCGCACCTGACCTGCGGTGTGCGGGTGGAAGACGACAACCGGGTCGTCGTTTCCGGTTCGCGGGGGCGCATCGTCGTGCCGCAACCGTGGCTGCCGAGCACCGAGGAGCCGAGCTTCATCGAGGTGAGCCGGGTGGATGCCGCTACCGAGAGCATCCGTGTCGAACCGGCATATCAGTACGCGCTGCAGGCGGATGCCGTGGCCGAGTATGCAGCCGACGGCCAGAGCCCGCAGATGGGCTGGGCCGACACCCTCGGCAACACCCGTGCGCTCGACACGTGGCGCGAAGCGATCGGACTTCGGTACCCGTTCGAGGCAGAGACGGCGAACGTTCCGCCGGCGAACGGCCGCCCACCGGTGCGCAGGCAGGATGCCCCCATGCGGTACGGCCGCATTCCCGGCCTCGACAAAGACGTGTCGCGCCTCGTGCTGGGCGTCGACAACCAGACCACGCTCGGCCACGCTTCCGCCATGTTCGACGACTTCGTCGAGCGAGGCGGCAACGCCTTCGACACCGCCTACATCTACGGCGGCGGCCTGATGGAGCGACTGCTCGGCCAGTGGGTCGCCAACAGGGGTCTGCGAGACGACGTGGTGATCGTCGGAAAGGGCGCCCACACCCCGCACTGCGACCCCGAGTCGATCGTTCGGCAGCTCGACGAGACCCTCGAGCGGCTGCAGACCGACCACGTCGACCTCTATCTGATGCACCGCGACAATCCCGACATTCCGGTTGGGGAGTTCGTCGACGTGCTGGACGAGCAGGCGCGTGCCGGCCGCATCCGCGTCTTCGGCGGATCGAACTGGTCGATCTCTCGCTTCGAGGAGGCCCAGGCCTACGCGGATGCCAACGGTCGGCAGCGCTTCGCCGTGCTGAGTGACCACTTCGGCCTCGCGCACGCGCTCGACGTGCCGTGGGAGGGCTGCCGTCACGTCACCGACGTCGAGGACAGGGAGTGGCTCGAGCGCACCGGCACGACGCTGCTGCCGTGGTCGTCGCAGGCGCGCGGATTCTTCGCCCGAGCCGACCGCGCCGATACGTCAGACGCGGAGCTCGTCCGCTGCTACTACAGCGACGAGAACTTCGAGCGTCTCGCGAGGGCGCAGCAACTGGCATCCGAGCTGGGTGTCGCACCCACAGCGATCGCCCTCGCGTACGTGCTCGCGCAGTCGTTCCCGACGTTCCCGCTGATCGGTCCGCGCAGCATCGAGGAGACTCGCACCTCGCTGGCAGGGCTCGACATCGAGCTCTCCGACGAGCAGGTGCACTGGCTCGACCTGCGCTCCTGACGCCGCCGCAGCGACACTCGGCCGGGACGTGCTCATCGCACGTTCCGGCCCTCACGTCCAGCCCCGCGAACGGGGTGGGCATCCTGTGAGCACGACGTTCGACGGATGCTTGACAACGTCATGGCGCCGGGACGAAGCTTCTCTTAGGTCGTTCACAGTTCTCCGTGGGGGCGGAGAACGGCGGCCCGTGATAACTCGCCCGCTTACCCCAATTCAACGCCCGAGGAGCCGGAATACCGGCCCGTCGGGCGTTTTTGGGTCTCCAGCCTGGGCCGCCGCTCCCTCTCCCCTTGCACCCTCCACGGGGGATGACTCCCATCGGTCGGAGGTACGACGTAGGGTGAGGCCATGTTCAGTGCAATCGACTCGTTCAGTGGATTCAGCGTCGACGATCTGCACGTCGCGCGAGAGTTCTATGGCACCACGCTGGGGCTCGCGGTCGAGGCGGAGGGAGACATGGGCATCCGCCTCACTCTGCCGAGCGGCGCCGAGGTGTTCGTGTACGCGAAGCCGAACCATCAGGCTGCGTCGTTCACGATCCTGAACTTCGTCGTCGACGACATCGAGGCCTCGGTCGACGAGCTCAACGCGTCGGGCGTCGTCACGAAGATCTACGACGACGCGGAGGTGCCGACCGATGCGAAGGGGATCGCGCGCCCGAAGAACCCCGAGTGGGGTCCCGACATCGCGTGGTTCCGCGACCCGGCCGGCAACGTGCTGTCGGTCATCCAGGCCTGACGAGGGCTGACGCCTTCGCGTGACTACTCGGCGATGACGACCTCGACGCCGGCAGCACGGATGGCCGCAAGCTGATCGGCATCCGCTGACGCATCGGTGATGAGCATGGCGATCTGCTCGATCGGCGCCATCTGCGCCAGCGCGACCCGTCCCACCTTCGAACCATCGGCGACCACGACGGTGCGCTGAGCCTTCTGCACCATGGCGTGATTCGTTCGGGCTTCGGTCTCGTCGTGGGTCGTCACACCCGCCTCAGAGCTGATGCCGTCGGCACCGAGAATGGCGGTGCCGACGTTGACCGCGCTGAACGTGCTCTCGGCCAGTGCGCCGACGAGCTCGAGTGACTGCGGGCGCAGAAACCCGCCCGTCATCACGACGCGCACGCCGGCAGAGGCGGCGAGAAGCTGGGCTATCGCGACGGAATTCGTCACGACGGTGAGGTTGCCGTGACCGTCGAGCTCACGCGCGACGCCGGCCGTCGTCGTGCCGCCGCTCAAGGCTATGGCGTAGCGCTCACTGGGCAGGCGCGCGGCCATCTCTCTCGCGATGGCGCGCTTGGCCTCGTGCGCGCGGGTGTCTCGAAGCGTGACGGGCAGCTCGTTGCCGCGGTCGATGGCATTCGCACCGCCGTGGGTGCGCAGCAGGAGGTTCTGGTCGGCAAGCTCCGCAAGGTCCCGTCTGGCGGTGGCTGCTGAGACGCCGAGCGTCTTGGAAAGATCGGCGAGGCTGATCGAACGGCGGTCAGCGACCAGATCGAGGATAGCGACCATGCGGGTCGTCCGTTTGGCGGAGGCGCTGAACCGAGGCAGCGGCCTTGTTCTAGCAGTCGGTGCGATCACGTCGTCGTCCGTTCTTCGCTTCCTGCGCGGTAACCATCAACCGTGCAACCAGAATGCTCATTGTAGGGATGTTCCGTGCAGTTTATTGCGCACATTGCTCGAGTGCTCGATGATCGGGCTATGCCACAGGTTGTCTTTCTCGGCGCAGGAAGCGTCGTGTTCACCCGTCAGTTGCTCGCCGACCTCTTCCGGTTCGATGATCTGCCTGCGCTTCGGCTCATGCTGCACGACATCGATTCCGAGAGACTCGCGGTCGCCAAGGGAACAGCAGAGCAGCTGCTTCGCCGATTCGGCCGCGAGGCCGAGATCGTCGCAACGCTCGACCGGCGCGAGGCGCTCGCGGGTGCAGACTTCGTCGTCAACATGATCCAGGTCGGCGGCATCGATGCGACCAGGGTCGACCTGGAGTTGCCGGCACGAGCAGGTCTGCGCCAGACGATCGGTGACACGACAGGTGTCGGGGGAGTGTTCCGCGGCCTCCGCACCTTCCCGGTGCTGTCCGAGATCGCGGCCGACATGCTCGAACTGTGCCCTGAGGCGTGGTTCCTCAACTACACGAATCCGATGGCGATGAACGTCTGGTGGATGTCGGTGGTCGCGCCGAGCATCCGCACCGTCGGGCTCTGCCACAGCGTGTACTGGACGGTGCACGACCTGTGCGAGCTCATCGACGTACCGCTGGAAGGAACCCACTACCGTGCTGCGGGTGTGAACCATCAGGCATGGCTCACGGAGTGGAGCAGGGACGGCGAGAGCCTCTACCCGCTGCTGCGCGAGAAGATCGCGACCGACCCCGAGCTCGAGCGACGGGTGCGCGTGGAGATGTTCCGGCGCCTCGGCTACTACCCGACGGAGACGAGCGAACACTCCTCTGAATATCTGTCGTGGTTCCTGCGATCGGATGCCCAGATCGAGCGGTTCCGCATCGAGCCACTGCAGTACATCGGCATCTCGGAGGAGAACGTCGCCGAGTACGAGCACGCCAAGGAAGCGCTCGCTACGGGCCGGGATCTCGAGCTCGAGGAGGGCGCGGCCGAGTACGCGCCGCAGGTGATCCACTCGATCCTGACCGGCACCGAACGCGTTATCCACGCCAACGTCGTCAATCGCGGGCTGATCGACAACCTGCCTGAGGGCGCCGTGGTCGAGGTTCCGGCGACGGTCGACGCCGACGGCGTGCACGCGATTCCGTTCGGCAGTGTGCCGACCCAGGGCGCTGCCCTGAACCGCACCTATCTCTCGGTGGCGGAGCTCACGATCGAAGCGGCACGAACCGGTGACCCCGAACTCGTGCGGCGGGCGGTTCTCGTCGATCCCAACGCCAGTTCGACACTGACCCCCGCGCAGATCTGGGCGCTCTGCGACGAGCTCACCGCTGCGCATGCCCGGCTACTGCCTCAGCAGCTCGGTGGCGAGAGGGAGTTCGTCCTTCCCTGACCGTGCGCGCGGTCGAAGATGCTCCGAACGCGACGGGCGGCGGTAGGGCCATCGCGTGAGATCGCGGGTGCTCGCGTCAGCTCGCGCATGCTCGCGCCAGCTGAGTGGCTCGCATTCGCGAAGCCACAGGTGACGGCAATACTCGCTCCGATCCATCCGTGCGAAATACGTCTGTAACCAACGATCACCAAGACTGAGCGAAACGCACAAAACGTTTGTCAAACGCGCAGTCCATGTTCATGATGAGTCCCAAGACCCGAGCGAACATCGCTCGCCGAAGTACTACACAGGAGTAGCAGTGAGCGTGACCGTCACCGAAATCGACAGCCAGCCCGAGATCTGGCGGCGAGCGCTCGACGAGCGTGCGGGGCAGGCATCCGAGCTCCTGCGTCTCGACGGCCGCAAGGTGCTGATCATCGGTTGCGGTACTTCCGCCTTCGTTGCCGAGTCGCTCGCCGCTCTGCGCGAGCAGGCGGGCCTCGGCGAGACGGATGCCGCCTATGCCTCGGAGCCTCGCATCTGGCGCGACTACGACGCCGTCATCGCGCTGTCCCGATCGGGAACCACCACCGAAGTGATCGAGGCGCTCGATGCGCTCCCCGGCGGAGTGCGAACGATCGCGATCACGGGCGTCGCGGATTCTCCGGTGGCCGAGATGGTCGACGACGTTCTGCTCCTCGACTTCGCCGATGAGAACTCCGTCGTGCAGACACGGTTCCCGACGACCGTGCTGCTGCTCGCTCGTGCGGCCTTCGGCGATCACGTCTCCGACCTGCCGGCGGCGGCGGCGGCCGCGCTCGCGGAGCCGGCGGACCCGACCCTTGCCGACCGCAGCCACTTCGTCTATCTCGGCAGCGGTTGGACGTTCGGCCTCGCTCAGGAAGCCGCTCTGAAGATCCGCGAGGCCGCACAGGCCTGGGCGGAGTCCTACCCGGCGCTCGACTACCGGCACGGACCGCTGGCAGTCGCCGACGAGCGTTCGCTGGTCTGGATCTTCGGCGCGACGGAGCAACGACTCGTCGACGACATCCGCGCAACGGGCGCCACGGTCATCACGAGCATCGACGACCCGCTCGTCGAGCTCGCGAAGGCCCAGCGACTCGCCGTCGCCGTGGCCGAGCGGCGCGGCCTCGACCCGGATGCCCCGCGTCACTTGACCCGGTCGATCGTCCTCGGCTGATCCGCCCAGACACACCCCGCGATACCCACCCGAGACACCCACCCGAGAGGAAGTCACCCATGAACCGCAGATCCCGCCGCGCGGTCATCAGCGGGCTCGCCGTCGCCGCGAGCCTCACCGTCGCACTCAGCGGCTGCAGCGGATCGTCGCAGGGAGCGACGACGCTGGACAAGAGCGCGAAGGTGACCATTCAGGTCTGGTCTGGTCAGGACGACCAGGCGGAGACGCTGATCGAGGGTCTGGCCAAGGACTTCGAGAAGCTGCACCCGAACGTCACGGTGGACATGTCGCCAGGGGCGTCGTCGACCGATCAGCTGCTGCAGAAGCTCTCGGCCGGATTCGCGGGCAACCAATACCCCGATGTCTCGTATGCGTTCGGTTCGTGGGCGGGCCAGCTGGAGGCATCCGGTCGCACGCTCGACATCACGAAGCAGGTCGAGCAGCCCAGCGTCAAGTGGGACGAGTTCACCGCTGCCGCGCGGAAGACGGCGCAGCCGACGGGCAAGAAGACGATCGGATTCCCCGCGGTGGTCGATAACATCGGCCTGCTCTACAACAAGACCCTGTTCGACAAGGCGGGTCTCGCGTATCCGACGAACGACTGGACCTGGGAGGACTTCCGCGCCGCGGCGAAGAAGCTGACCGACTCGGCCAACCACATCTACGGGTACGGCTATTCAGTCTCGGGCTCGGAGGAGACGACCTGGCAGTTCTGGCCGCACCTGTGGCAGAACGGCGGCACGATCCTCAACGACGCACAGACCAAGGCCACCTTCGCCTCGGATGCCGGCGACAAGTCGCTGACGTTCCTGCGTGACATGGCCGTCGACGACAAGAGCGTGTACCTCGACCAGACGGACACCAAGTTCGGCCAGCTCTTCGTGAGCAACCGGATCGGCATGATCACCTCCGGCCCCTGGGAACTGAGCGATCTCAAGACCGGCGGCACCAAGTACGGCGTCGTTCAGCTGCCGGGAACGAACGGCGATCACCAGACCGTGTCGGGCCCGGATGTCTGGGCACTCTTCGACCACCACGACAAGAACCGTGCGTACTGGTCGTACCAGTTCGCGGAGTGGCTCACCTCTGCCGCGCAGGATGAGAAGTTCAACGTCGCCCTCGGCAACCTGCCGCTGCGCTCCTCCGAAGCGAATTCGGCGGCTGCACAGAAACAAGAGGCCGAATACCCGGGCTACAAGGTGTTCGCCGAGAACGCGAACAACGTGAAGAACGCCAGGCCGACGTCGGAAGGCTACGCGGCGCTCTCCGTGGCGATCGGCAAGGCGATCTCGCAGGTGCTGCAGGGGCAAGGCACGCCATCGGATGCCTTGAAGAAGGCCGCAACGACGGCCGACGCCCAGCTCGGCAAGTGAACAGAGATCGGGCACCGCTGACATGACAGACACCGTCGTAACCGATCATCGTGAGGTGCCGGATGCTGCGCGCAAGCGCCGCGTCCGGCGCGTCATCGGCCTCAAGTCGGCGGTCACGGGATGGGGATTCGTCGCACCGGCGACCATCATCATCCTCGGCCTGTCGATCTTCCCCGCCGTCTGGGCGTTCATCCTCTCGTTCCAGTCCTGGGACGGTTTCAGCCAGGCCACCTGGGTGGGCGGCGCGAACTATGCGCAGCTGATCACCGACTCCGATTTCTGGACAGCGGTGTGGAACACGTTCGGGTACACGGTGTTGTTCGTGCCGGCATCCGTGCTGCTCGGGCTGTTCCTCGCGGTGGCGCTGAACCGGCGCATCAGGCTGATGGGGTTCTACCGCACGGCCATCTTCGTGCCGTTCGTGGCGTCGGCGGCCTCGACGGGCATCCTGTCCACCTATCTGTTCAGTCCGCAGTTCGGCCTCGTGAACAACGTGCTTCGCGTGCTGCACCTGCCCCAGCAGGGCTGGCTCGACGACCCGCACCAGGCGATGCTCGTGATCGCGATCATGTCGCTCTGGGGGTCGGCCGCGTTCACCACCGTGATCTACCTCGCAGCGCTGCAAGACGTGCCGGCCGAGCTCGTCGAGGCCGCTCGCATCGATGGCGCCAACTCGTGGCAGGCATTCTGGCGGGTGATCTGGCCGCAACTGTCGCCGGTCACCGTGTTCGTCACCATCTGGCAGATGATCGAGGCGGTGCAACTGTTCGATCTCGTCTACACGACCACCCGCGGCGGCCCGCTGGATGCCACGACGACGATCGTCTACTTCCTCTACCAGAAGGCCTTCTCGGCGCTGCAGTTCGGGTACGGGTCTGCGGCCGCCTACGTGCTCTTCATCGTCACCCTGGCCATCACGATCGGCGTCGTGATCTACTCGCGTCGCCGCGGAATGGAGGCGTTCTGATGACCACGATCCTCGACTCCGCCGCGCACGCGGCAGAAGAGGCGGCGACGCCCGTCGCCAGAGCGCGCAGCCCGAGGAAGCACCGGCTGAGCGCCTGGCACTTCGTGCTCATGCCGATCGCGCTCCTGTTCCTCATTCCCTTCCTGCAGATGATCCTGGCGTCGTTCTCGCCCGCCAAGGAGCTCGTCGCCTTTCCTCCGCCCTTCGTGCCGTCGCACTTCACGATCGACGGATACGTGCGGTTGTTCCAGACGACGCCGATCCTGCTCTGGCTGGGCAACTCCGCCATCGTCTCGATCACGGCGATCGTGTCGAACATCGTGCTCTGCTCGCTGGCCGGCTACGGGTTCGCGCGTCTCAAGTTCGCCGGGCGCAACTTCGGCTTCCTCATGATCATCGCGACGATCATGATCCCGACCCAGCTGCTGATGATCCCGACCTACATCCTGTTCTCGAAGCTCGGACTGCTGAACGGACTCGG
>DASZMW010000077.1:0-3902 GCA_035551735.1 Humibacter sp.
CGTCGACCCGGCACTGTATCGCCGCGCCGGCATCGTATTCACGCGAATAGAGGGGCCGCTCGACACTTCAGTGCCGGGTCGACGCCTCCGGGCCACGAGGGTGCGCAGCACGCCGATAGGGTCGAGGGATGCCTGTGCCCACCGACTGGATCGAACACCGCCGCGGCGACCGCGAGCTTCTCGGCTGGATGCGTGCGGCCGGCGACGGCTTCGTCGTGATCGATCTGCTGGGCAGGGAGCGCACGGATGTCGTCGACTGGCTCGAAGCCGAGGAGACACTCGAAGAACTCGGCATCGGGTATCTCGCCGACCCGTATCAGCTGCTGCTCGACGACGGCCGCTGGCTGCGAGTGCGCATCACGGAGGTGTCGACCGACCAGATCCGCGTCAAGCGGGACGACTGGGGTGCCATCGACATCCCGCTGCTGGAGTACACGGTCGTGTTCCCGATGCCCGACACGCTGCGCACGGTTGACCCGGCCGCCCCCGTCGAGCCCAACTGGCTCTGACGCACTACCCGTCCAGCTGCCATCCGCCGGCCACCAGCCTCCGTCGACCCGCCACCAGCCTCCGTCGACCCGGCACTGAATCGTCGAGCGGCCCCTCTATTCGCGTGAATACGATGCCGGCGCGGCGATACAGTGCCGGGTCGACGCCATGGGGGATTGGTGCGGGGAGGGGAGAGGAGGACGGGGAGGGTGCGCGTCAGCGCGCGGTCTTGCGCGCGGAGATGACTCCGGTGTCGAAGCCGAGCAGGTGCAGGCCGCCGTGGAAGCGGGCGTGCTCGATCTTGATGCAGCGGTCCATCACGACGGTGAGGCCCTTTTCTTCGCCGTAGTAGGCGGCATCCTGATTCCAGATGCCCAGCTGCACCCAGATGGTGGGCGCGCCGACGGCGACGACCTCGTCGATGACCTGCGGGATGTCGCTTCCGCGCCGGAACACGTCGACGATGTCGGGCACCTCCGGCAGGTCGGCGAGCGACTTGTACGCGGGCTGGCCGAGGATCGTCTCCGCGTTCGGGTTCACGAAATACACCCGGTAGTCGCTGGACTGCTGCAAGTAGGTGCCGACGAAATAGCTGGAGCGTGCCGGATTCGAGGATGCCCCGACGATCGCGACCGACTTCGCCGCGCGCAGCAGTCCCAGTCGCTGCTTCGCATCCGGTCCCGTCCAGGTGCGCTGCGACTTGAGCAGCTTCGCGAGCGGGGAGTCGGCGGGCACCTCGCAGCTGAGGCCGTTCGCGAGTTGCACGAGCGTCTCGTCGACAGCGGGGGTCGAAGCATCCGTGACAGTGCTCATCGGTCCTCCTTGGTCGCCGCGGCCAGCGCCTGGTCGAGGTCGTAGATGATGTCTTCCGGGTCTTCGATGCCGACCGAGAGTCGCACCGAACCGGGCAGCACGCCCGCATCGACGAGTTGCTGTTCGCTGAGTTGCGCGTGCGTGGTAGACGCCGGATGGATGATCAGCGTCTTCGCGTCGCCGATATTGGCGAGGTGGCTGGCCAGGTTCACCGACTCGATGAGGTTCTGGCCGACCGAGCGTCCGCCGGCGACCTCGAACGTGAACACCGAGCTCGGACCCTTCGGCAGATACTTCTTCGCCCGCTCGAAGTGCGGATGCGATTCCAGTCCGGCCCAGTGCACGGCGTCGATGCGCGGGTCGGCCTCGAGCCACTGCGCGACCGCGCGGGCGTTGTCGACGTGCGCCTGCATGCGGAAGGGCAGCGTCTCGACTCCCTGAGCGAGGAGGAAGGCCGAGTGCGGTGCGAGCACCGGCCCGATGTCGCGCAGCTGCTCGGCGCGCAGCCGTGTAAGGAACGCGTATTCGCCGAAGTTGCCAGACCACTGCAGGTTTCCGTAGGTGGGTACGGGCTGGCCGAAGAGTGGGAAACGGTCGCTGTGCCAGTCGAAACGTCCGCTCTCGACGACGACACCGCCGAGCGTTGTGCCGTGACCGCCGAGGAACTTGGTCGCCGAGTGGATGACGACATCGGCTCCCCACTCGATCGGCCGGTTCAGGTAGGGGGTGGCAATGGTGGAGTCGATGATCAGCGGGATGCCCGCGGCGTGCGCGACGTCCGCGAGTCGGGCGATGTCGGCGATCTCGCCCGATGGGTTGGCGATCGTCTCCGCGAAGATCAGCTTCGTCTTGTCGGTGATCGCTGCGGCATAGTCGGCGGGATCGGAGCTTTGGATGAACGTGGTCTCCACCCCGAAGCGACGCAGCGTGACGTCGAGTTGGGTGATCGACCCGCCATACAGGTTCGCGGATGCCACGATGTGGTCGCCAGCTCCGGCGAGCGACGCGAAGGTGATGTACTGCGCCGAGAGTCCGGATGCCGTCGCCACGGCTCCGAGTCCGCCCTCGAGGCTCGCGACGCGTTCCTCGAAGCTGGCGACAGTGGGGTTGGCGAGACGCGAGTAGATGTTGCCGTACTTCTGCAGCGCGAAGCGGGCGGCGGCATCCGCCGTGTCGTCGAACACGAAGGCGCTCGTCTGATAGATCGGGAGCGCGCGGGCTCCTGTCACCTGATCGGGGATGTTGCCGGCATGGATCGCACGCGTGCGAAAGCCGAATTCGCGGTCTGCCACTCCGCTACCGTAACCGAGTGTCACAGGGCGTCTACGACGAGCGCGTAACACGGAGACGTCACAGCACACCCGGTGGTCGAGTAGCGCGCCGTAGGCACGCGTACCGAGACCCGCATGCGTTCGACGGCCGCGGAGAGGGTCTCGATACGCGTCGCTTCGCGGCGCTACTCGACCAGCGGGAGGCTACTCGACCACCGGGGCGCGGAGCGCCGCGAGCAGTGCGGTGCCGTCGGGCACGCCGAGGCCGGTGCAGGCATCCCAGCCCGCTCGCGCCTGGTAGGCGCCGTTGCCGCCGACGACGATGTCACGGAACCCCGGAGCGGTCGCCGTCTCTGTCGCGTGTGGATACAGCGTGAGCTGCAGCAGCCCGACACGTTTGCCGCTCGCCTCGACGAGGCGAGCCGCGAGGGCCGCCCAGAGCGGCGCAACGGCGCTGGTGCCGCCGATCACCGTGTCGGTGCCGTCTACGCGCACCCGGTAGCCGGTCTGTGGATCGGCGTCGCCTGCGACGTCGGGAACGCCACGGCCGCCGAATCCGGATGCCGTCACAGGCACCCCGACACCGGCCTGCCAGGACGGAACGGCGAACGAGTCGCTCACCCCGCCGCCGGTGGCGCCGCGGCCCGCTCCGTCGTTCCAAACCGTCTCCGACGTCACCTTTCCGGTCGCGGTGTCGGCTTTCAGACTCGTTCCGCCGCACGCCAAGATGTGCGGGCTCGACGCGGGGAAGTCGACGTGCGGCTTACCGTCCGTGACGCGGTCCGAGCTGCCGTCGTCTCCCGCCGCCGCGGTGACGGTTACGCCGAGCGCTGCGGCATCGACGAGGGCGTCGTCGAACGCCGCGCGGGCCTGGGCGGTCCAGGCATCCTCACTCTCGCCCCAGCTGATGCTGATCGCGTCGGGTGTCGGGTCGGCGTGCGCGGCCTGCGTCACGGCGTCGACGAAGCCAGCGTCGGTGTTTGGTGCGAAATACACCAGGATGTCTGCAGCCGGCGCCAGCGCGCCGATCACCTCGATGTCGAGCAGAACCTCGCCATCGGCACCGTTCGGGTCGCCTCCCGGCGAGTTCGCGGCACCGTCGACCCCCACGGCCGTCACCTTCGGAACGGGGAGACCCAGCTCGCCGAAGAAGGAGTCGAGGTCGGCCTGGTCGAAGCCGCCGCCGAGCTCGATGATCGCGATCGTGCGGCCCGATCCGTCTGTGCCGGCCGGAAAGTCGTAGACCGCTCCGACCTGCACCGGCGTGTAACTGACAGAAGCGGATGCCGCAGGCACGGCCACGAAATGCGCCGTCGCCTGGGGTCGATC
>DASZMW010000078.1:0-2330 GCA_035551735.1 Humibacter sp.
GCTCGTACCCGCGCCGTATCCGCGTGCTGCCGACTCGCAGAAGTGCATCCGCACTCTCGACATCGAAGAGGTCGGCAAGACGCCGCGTCACGGCACGTTCTTCCAGATGATGGGCAACTGGTCGTTCGGCGACTACTTCAAGGAGCAGGCGATCGCGTACGCCTGGGAACTCCTGACCTCTGCGGAGGACAAGGGCGGCCTCGGCTTCGATCCGAAGGACCTTTGGGTCACGGTCTACGAGGATGACGACGAAGCCAGGCGGTACTGGCGCGAGATCGCCGGCCTACCGGATGAACGCATTCAGGGCCTGGGAAAAGACACGAACTACTGGTCGACCGGCGTGCCCGGTCCTGCCGGTCCGTGCTCCGAGATCTTCTTCGACCGCGGCCCCGCGTACGGCATCGACGGCGGTCCGGCTACGGACGACGACCGCTACGTGGAGATCTGGAACCTCGTCTTCATGCAGTACCTGCGTGGCGAGGGTACGGGCAAGGCCGACTTCGAGATCCTCGGCGAACTGCCGAAGAAGAACATCGACACCGGCATGGGCCTGGAGCGGGTCGCGTTCCTCAAGCAGGGCGTGGAGAACATCTACGAGATCGATCAGATCCGCCCGGTGCTCGACCGTGCAGCCGAACTCTCCGGCAAGACATACGGTGCGAACCACGACGACGACGTGCGGATGCGTGTGGTCGCCGATCACGTGCGCAGCGCCCTGATGCTGATGTCCGACGGTGTCACGCCGTCGAACGAGGGCAGGGGGTACATCTTGCGCCGTCTGTTGCGCCGCACCGTGCGCTCGATGCGGCTGCTCGGCGTGGACGCTGCGACCTTCCCGGTGCTCTTCGCGGCGTCGCGCGATGCCATGAAGTCGACGTACCCCGAGGTCGAGAACGACTACGACCGCATCTCACACCTCGCGTTCGCCGAAGAGGACACCTTTTTGCGCACCTTGGTGAGCGGAACGAGCATCCTCGACACGGCCGTCGCGAATACCAAGGCGTCGGGCAGCGAACAGCTCGCCGGCGATACTGCGTTCCTGCTGCACGACACGTACGGCTTCCCCATCGATCTGACGCTCGAGATGGCCGAGGAGGCCGGCATCAGCGTCGACCGTGCGGCGTTCGACACGCTCATGGCGCAGCAGCGGTCTCGCGCGAAGGCCGATGCCAAGGCGAAGAAGCGCGCGCTGGCCGACCTGTCGGTGTACAGCGGGCTGCGCTCGCTGGGCGAGACCGTGTTCACCGGCTACGGCGAGCTGCAGACCGAATCCCGGGTGCTGGGCATCATCGTCGACGGCGTTGCGGTGCCGCGGGCATCCGAGGGTCAGATCGCGGAGATCATCCTTGCCGAGACCGCGCTCTACGCGGAGTCGGGCGGTCAGGATGCCGACCAGGGCACGATCGTCGGGCCTGGCTACGAGCTCGAGGTACTCGACGTGCAGAAGCCCGTCAAGGGGCTGATCAGCCACACCGTACAGGTCACTCACGGCGAGGTCGGCATCGACGACCCCGCGACGAGCGTCGTGGATGCCGACTACCGCCGCGGCGCACGCCAGGCGCACTCCGGCACCCACATCATCCACGCGGCGCTGCGTCAGGTGCTCGGCCCGAACGCGCACCAGTCCGGTTCGTACAACAAGGCCGGTTATCTTCGGCTGGACTTCTCGTGGAATCAGGGGCTCTCGCCCGAGACGCGCACGGAGATCGAGGAGATCTCGAACAACGCGATCCGCGACGACCTCGAAGTGGTCACGCGAGAGCTCCCGCTCGACGAGGCGCGCGCGCTCGGCGCGATGGCACTGTTCGGCGAGAAGTACGGCGACGTCGTGCGCGTCGTCGACATCGGCGGACCCTGGTCGCGCGAGCTCTGCGCGGGCACCCACGTGTCCTCCAGCTCCGAGATCGGCATGATCAACCTGATCAGCGAGTCGTCGGTCGGTTCGACCAACCGCCGTGTCGAGTCGCTGGTGGGCATCGAGGCGTTCCGGGATCTGGCAGCTGAGAGGGCGATCGTCTCGCAGCTCAGCGGTTCGTTGAAGACGCCGCGCGAGCAACTGCCGGAGCGCATCAATGACCTCGTGACGAGTCTGAAGGCCGCGGAGAAGAAGATCGCGGCGTTCGAGGCACGTGCGGTGCTCGACCGCGTTCCCGGCCTGCTCGAGACCGTGGAGCGTGCCGGCGCGGTGCGACTCGTCGCACAGAACGTGGGTTCTCTCGGCTCAGCAGACGACCTCCGGATGCTCGTGACGACCGTGCGCGACCGTCTCGGCAGCGATGCAACGGTGGTGGCACTGGCCGCGACCGTCGCAGGACGGCCGGTCGTCATCG